>JBKJQU010000460.1:0-25405 GCA_046594995.1 Aestuariivirga sp. | reverse complement strand
TAGGTATCGATCTTGAGATCGCTCTCCACCACTTCGATGTTGATGTTGTCGTCAACCACCGGATAGACCCAGGCGGACGCAAACGACGTGTGGCGCCGGGCATTTGAATCATAGGGTGAAATGCGCACGAGGCGATGCACGCCGGACTCGGTCTTGAGCTTGCCATAGGCGTTGTGGCCCTTGATCTGCAGTGTGCAGGACTTAATGCCCGCTTCTTCGCCCGGATGCTCGTCCAGCACTTCGGCCTTGTAGCCGTATTTGTTGGCGTAGCGCATATACATGCGCATCAGCATCGAGGCCCAGTCCTGGCTTTCGGTGCCGCCAGCGCCCGCGTTGATCTGAACATAGGCGTCGTTGGCGTCGGCCTCGCCCGAGAGCAGCGTCTCGATCTCGGTTTCGGCAAGCTTCGGCTTCATGGCGAAGAGGGCCTTCTCGGCCTCGGTGACGATGGACTGGTCGCCCTCCATCTCGCCCATTTCGATCAGTTCGGTATTATCGGCAATCGACTGTTCGAGATTGCGGATCATGGTGATGCGGGTGTCGAGATCCTGCCGCTTGCGCATGATGTCCTGCGCCTTCTGCGGATCGTTCCAGATCGCAGGGTCTTCGGACTTGGCGTTCAGTTCGGCAAGACGGCGCAGCGCATTGTCCCAGTCAAAGATGCCTCCTCAGCAGCCCGATGGACTGCTTCATATCGTCGACGAGCGTTGTTACTTCAGCGCGCATGATACCTGCTCAAAAAATGGTGTTGGCTCAATAGAGGCCACCGCCCTGTGTCGTCAACCCGCCATTGTCGGGTGGCGGCTGCACGGGCTGCTGCGGCTGGGCCTCGCCCCCCTGCTGGGGCACCAGCACCACGCCTTCGCCTTGCGAGGCGGCGGCGGCGGTAACGGTTGATTCTCCGATGATCTTGGTGGCGTCGGGCGGTTCGTCGCCCGGCTTGAAGGCTTCGAGGATGACGCCGTCCTGGCCGAAGATGCCGCGCTTGCCGGACTTGGCATCGATCGGCATGAGTTCGATGGCGCGGGGAACGCGGAAGGGTGTGGCCGGCTTGTCGCGAAGCGCGAGACGCATGAAATCCGCGACGATGGGAGCTGCAAGCTCACCACCGGTGCGGCCACGGCCCATGGGCTTCGGGTTGTCGTAGCCGATATAGGCACCCACCACGAGGTCTGGCGTATAGCCGATGAACCACGCATCGCGCTCGTCGTTCGAGGTGCCGGTCTTTCCGGCAATGGGCTTGCCGACGATCTTCATCTTCTTGCCGGTGCCGCGCTCGACCACGCCTTCCATCATCGAGGTGATCTGATAGGCGGTATAGGGGCTCATCACCTGCTCGCGCACATCGAGCAATTCGGGCTCCGGCAGTTCCTGGTTCCAGGAGATTGCGGAACAGCCGCCGCAGTCGCGCGCGTCATGGCGGAAGATGGTGCGGCCGTAGCGGTCCTGAATGCGGTCGATGAGCGTCGCGTCGATCTTCTTGCCGCCGTTGTCGATCATGGCATAGGCGGTGACCATCTTGAGGAGCGTGGTCTCACCCGCACCCAGCGCCATGGCCAGCTGCCGAGGCAGCTTGTCATAGATGCCGAGGCGCTGTGCAAGGTCGGCGATCTTGGTCATGCCGAGTTCATCGGCGAGGCGCACCGTCATCACGTTACGCGATTGCTCGATGCCGCGCCGGAGCGTGGAGGGTCCGAAGAACTTGTCCTGATAGTTCTTTGGCTTCCACATCGAGCCATCGGGCATCTTGAACTCGATGGGCGCGTCGAGCACGACGGAGGCCGGGGAATAGCCATTGTCGAGGGCCGCCGCATAGACGATGGGCTTGAACGAGGAGCCGGGCTGACGCAGCGCCTGAACCGCGCGGTTGAACTGGCTGCGGCCATATGAGAAGCCGCCGACGAGCGACAGTACGCGGCCCGTGTGCGGGTCCATGGCCACCATCGCACCCTCGACATCCGGCATCTGCACGAGGTGCCAGCGCAACGGGTCCTTGCTGGGCGCGACGTAGACCACATCACCCGGTGCCAGTACATCGCCCGGTGCCTTGACTTCGGGCCCTAGCTCCGTGCCATCGACATAGGCTCTCGCCCAACTCAACAACTCAAGGGGGATCTGGGCTTTCTCGCGTTCCGGCGACTGGTTGCCATCCGGCTGGACGCGCGGCTGAAGACCGATGACGGCTTCTGTCCCGGTTGTTTCAAGCACGACGGCGAGGCGCCACGGAGCCACGTCTGCCGGAACTTTCTTGCCTTTCAGCAGTACGCCCCAGTCACCGCTGCCGAGTTCCACCTTCTCGATCGCGCCACGGAAACCTCGCTTGCGGTCGAATGCAATGAGGCCGCGTGCGAGGACCTGACGGGCATAGAGCTGCAGTTTTGGATCAAGCGTAGTGCGGACGGAAAGCCCGCCCTTCTCCAGCTTTTCCTTGCCATACATGGTGACGAGTTCGCGGCGCACTTCCTCGGCAAAGCTTTCGGCTGCGAAAAGCTGCGCGCCAAAGGGCCTCGGGTTCACTTCAAGCGGTTTTGCCTGCGCGGCCTTCATCTCGTTGTCCGAGATGTAGCCATTCTCGAACATCTGGAGCAGAACCCAGTTGCGGCGCTCGATGGCGCGTTCCTTCTGGCGGAAGGGATGATAATTGTTCGGCCCCTTGGGCAGGGCCGCGAGATAGGCCAGTTCCTCGAGATCAAGCTGATCGAGGGATTTGCCGAAATAATTGAGCGATGCGGCGGCGACACCGTAGGAATTGAGCCCGAGGAATAACTCGTTGAGATAGAGCTCGATGATCTGGTCCTTCGAGAACGTCTGCTCGATGCGCTGGACGAGAAGCGCCTCCTTCATCTTGCGTTCCAGCGAGCGCTCATTGGTGAGGAGGAAGTTCTTGGCCACCTGCTGGGTGATCGTCGAGGCACCGACGATCTGGCCCTTGCCGGTGAACTTCACCTGCACATAGCGCAGGCCCGCAGAGGCGATGCCCGCCCAATCGAGGCCGCCGTGGGTGAAGAAGGTCTTGTCCTCGGCTGAAATGAAGGCTTCGATCAGCCGCTTCGGCATCTGGTTCACCGGCACGAAGAGGCGGCGCTCGGCGGCATATTCGGCCAGCAGCGAACCATCGGCGGCATGGATGCGAGTCATCACCGGCGGCTCGTAGGTGGCGAGCTGCTTGTAATCGGGGAGGTCTTTCGAAGCGTCCCAGATAATGTAAACCACCGCAGCCGCGACGCCCAGGAACGCCATGAAGCCAACGGTGAAAAGCCAGCCCAGAAAACGAAGCATTATCCGATCAGCACCTGCATGTTGCCGGGGGCCGGATAACACAACCGGAGTTCCCACTACAGTTAATTTCGCTAGGCGGTGATTGTGGCTGTCCGGTGGCGGCTCAACGCCGGAAGCGGCGCATCGATCTCGACCAGGCCGGTGTAATCGAGCGAGCGGAGGAAGGCTGCTGCGTCCGCCTCGAAAGCCTGTGGTCCCAGCGTTTTAACAAAGGTGCCGATTCCGGCCTTGCGCGGGCTTTGGCGCGTGCGGCGGGCCGCCATCACCAGCTGCGGTTCTCCCCTGTCGCAAAAGGCGCAATACGAGAACTGGTTGGTGCCATCGTCCGGAATGAGCTCCTGGACAATGAGGCCGCCAGCGCCCGCCAGAGTGAGCGCCTCGTCAAACAGCGCCAGGAATTGCGACCGGTCATCGGCGCGCCAGGCCTTTGCCAGGGTCAACGCATTGACGCCCTCCTTCATCGCCGGCTTCAGGATGAGCGGATAGACGAGGCTGGCCTGTTCAATTGCCGCATTGTCCATCAGCATATAGGTGCGGGGATGACCAAGGCCCAGTTCCGCCGCCCTCGCGTAGGTCAACTGCTTGTCGCCTGCAAACTGCGTCACAGCCCAAGGCGGAGTGGTCAGGCGGAAGAGTTCGGAAAGACGGGCATGATTGTTGGTGACGAGGCGCACTTCGCTGTCGCCTGCGGGAATGATCACCCAGCCCCTTGTTCCGGCGCGGCGGGCATAGTCTTCCAGCCAGTCGAGGGCGTTGGGCGCTTCTGCACCGGGCCAGCGTGGAACTGTCGTGCAATAGGCTGAAGCTTGCGAGCCGGTTTGGCCCCGCAAGAAACCGCACCTCGATCCCTTCACGGCCGAGGCTGCGGGCGGCCCCAAGGGCGCCGCTGTCGCCGCCCAACAGCAGTACGCCGCCTGCCAAACCGCTAGATGAAACATCGCTGCCATCGATCCTGTCCTGGGCAGGCATGTCAAAGCCGGAAGGCCCGACCCTGAGGTGCAGATCGACGGCTGTTCTGGTCATTCGGCCTTCTCCGCCACTTGCTGGGCGAAATACTTCTCGATGGCGCGCGCCATGGACCCCGCGACCTTCGCCCGCCATTCCGGAGACGTGAGCTGCTTTTCGTCCTCCTTGCTGGAGAGATAGCCGAGTTCGACCAGCACGGAGGGCACATCCGGGGCTTTGAGCACGACGAAGCCTGCCGAGCGCATGGGCTTGCCGGTGAAACGGGTGACGCCCTGCATCTCGGTTACCGCCCGCTTGGCGAAGAACAGCGAATGGTTCTTCGATTCACGCTGTACGAGGTCGATCAGGATATCCGTCACTTCCTCGGATTCGGTGTCGAGATCGAGCCCACCGATGATGTCGGCGCGGTTTTCCTTATGGGCCAGGGCTTCGGCCTCCGCGTCGGATGCCTTTTCGGAGAGAGTGTAGATGGTGGCACCATGGGCGGCCGGGCCGCGCACCGTGTCGGCATGGATGGCGATGAAAAGATCGGCTTCGTTTTCGCGCGCAACGCCCACGCGATCCTTCAGCGACAGGAACTTGTCGTCGGTGCGCGTCATCAGGACATCGACATTGCCAGTGCTCTTCAGGATGTCGCGGAGCTTCAGGCCATAGGCCAGGACCACGTCCTTTTCCTTGGTCTTCTTGAGGCCAATGGCGCCGGGGTCAATTCCACCATGACCCGGATCGATGACGACGAGCCTGCGGCCGGGGGCGCGTCTGGTTCGTGCAGGCTTCTCGTCATCCGCAGCGGGTTCGGTGCCGGGCTTCGGCCGGGGCAGCGGAATGACGGCGGTTTCTGCTTCGGCGGATTCGGACAGCGCGACGCCTTCGGCCGAAGTCTCTGCGGCTTCGGCGTTGTCCTGATCGGACTCTTCCGCCGCGCTGCCGAAGGCAGGCCTGCCGGCCTCAGCGGCTTCGGCAATGGCCGCCATGGAGGTCTTCTCGTCGGATTTGAGTGCTGCCGTGAAGGCTTGCTCCGTCGTCTTGACCAGATCGACGACGATCCGCGCGGGCTGGCCATCCTGTGCGGGCACGGCGAAAGACTTGTCGATCAGAACCGGGCCATCGGTTTCAAGCACGATGCGGGAACGGCCCTCCCCCACCTCGCCATAGCGGTAGCCGCTGATGAGCCCACGGGTTCTGGTGCCGGAATCAGGCGGCAGGTTGAAGCGGACGGCCGGCAGGTCGATCATGACGCGGTAAGGATCGGGCAGAACGTAGACCGTGTAGCCGACGGCGGTGGTCAGGTCAGCCACGAAGCGGGTGCGGATGTCGTCGCCGCCCACGCGGGCGCCTGTCGCCACGGGTTCAGACGCCGTTGCCGGCGGCACCTCGAGGCCGCTCATCAGGAACAGCAGCGTGAGCGTGAGCCACAGCAGGATCCGGACCGCAAGCCTCCGAGGCAAGATGTCGTCATGCGTGGTCATGTGCGGTCGGGCGCCTTTCGGTGTTCCCCTGGAAGCTAGTCCGGGCACCGTTAACCAATGGTTGCCAAGGGCGGATTGGGGAGTTGCTTGCTTTTCCCTGCCCCTGCACATAAAAGGCGAACGTCACCCGTACGTCATCGACGCGATTCTGCGACACATGAATGACCGGGCGTCAAATTTCGCGTGGAGCGAGGTCCGGATGTGTAAAACCATCCTTTCTCCATTGCGGCATGTGCGGGACTCCCTGAAGAGCTCGCCACTTCAAAACCGTTCCGGAGTTCCGGAACATGTAGGACAATCTTGGGCATGACCCACGCCACGACGAGAGCGCACCCGGAGAACCGATTATTGTCGGTTCCAGGGTCAGTGCCGCCTCATGTCGTTGACCCCGCAGTGCCCCTATCGCGCGGCAGCACCTCAAGGCTCACCCGGCGTCTCCTTTCCGGAGCGGAGAGCTTGCGAGCCTTGCCGTGCCAGCGCGCAAAGGAACAAAGAACATGGGCAGCAAGATGCTCATCGATGCAAGCCACCAGGAAGAGACCCGCGTGGTCGTCCTCAAGGGTAATCGCATCGAGGAATTCGATTTCGAAAGTGCCGCACGCCGCCAGCTGAAGGGCAATATCTACCTTGCCAAGGTGACGCGCGTAGAGCCGTCGCTTCAGGCGGCTTTCATCGAGTATGGCGGTAACCGCCATGGCTTCCTGGCGTTCGCCGAAATTCATCCCGACTATTACCAGATCCCCCTGGCAGACCGTATGGCGCTGCTGGCGGACGAGGAAGAAGAACACGCCCGCGAGCGCGAGCGCGACGACGAGGAGCACGGCAACGGCCATGGCAGCCGCCAGTCCTCCAGCCGGGGCGGACGCCGCCGTGGCGGTGAAGACCGCTCGGGCAGCGAGGCCGAATCCCGGAGCAACGACCAATCCTCCGGCGATCCCCGGGACGAGAATGGCGACCACGATCACGACACTGATCATGATCACGATGGCGATCATGACCAGGGCAGCGAGCATGGCGTCAGCAATGCCGAATACCATGTCGAGGACGAGGCAGACGAGGCTCCGGAAGATCATTCCGAGGAGAACGGCTCGGACGATGCTCCTGAGAACAACTCCAGCGACGATGATGACGATGACAATGGTGATGGCGGCGAGAACGGCGGCGGCTCCCCGCGCGCCCAGCCCATGGCCATCACCCATGACGACCCTTCGATTTCGGAGAGCGTCGAGGACGATGACGGTGACGCTGAGCAGCGTGATGATGAAAAAGGCTCTGCCGAGCATCATGACGGCGAACAGAATGATGACGACAGCCATAACCCGGTCGAGGCCAGCGCTCCGGTTCCCACCATGGACCGCGGCATGCCGGGCGAGCTTGGCAATGGCGTAGAAGAGCTCTCGGAAGACCCCGAAGCCCAGCAGGTTGAATCGATCGGCGCAGAAGATGCGCTGGAAGAAGTGCCGCAGCGCCGCCGCAAAACACCGCGCCGCCAGTACAAGATTCAGGAAGTGATCAAGCGCCGCCAGGTGATCCTGGTTCAGGTCGTGAAGGAAGAGCGCGGCAACAAGGGTGCCGCTCTCACCACCTATCTCTCGCTTGCCGGCCGCTATTGCGTGCTGATGCCCAACACCGCCCGTGGCGGTGGCATCTCGCGCAAGATTACCGACTCGGGCGACCGCCGCCGCTTGAAGGAAGTGGCGCGCGAAATCGAAGTGCCGCAGGGCATGGGCCTTATCGTGCGTACCGCCGGCGCGCAGCGCACCAAGACCGAAATCAAGCGCGACTATGACTACCTGCTCCGCCTGTGGGAAAGCGTGCGCGACCTGACGCTGAAGAGTCAGGCCCCAGCGCTGGTCTACGAGGAAGGAAGCCTCGTCAAGCGCGCCATCCGCGACCTTTATACAAAGGACGTGGAAGAGGTCGTGGTCGAAGGCGATGCCGCGTACCGTGAAGCGAAAGACTTCATGAAGATGCTGATGCCGAGCCACGCGAAGAACGTGAAGCCCTACAAGGACACGCGCCCGCTGTTCTCTCGCTATCAGGCGGAAAGCCAGCTCGACGGGCTCTATTCGCCAACCGTCACGCTGCCTTCGGGCGGCTACATGGTCATCAACCAGACGGAAGCGCTGGTGGCGGTCGACATCAACTCTGGCAAGTCGACGCGCGAACACAATATCGAGGACACGGCACTTCGCACCAACCTCGAAGCCGCCGATGAAATCGCAAGGCAACTCAGGCTCCGCGACCTTGCGGGCCTTGTCGTCATCGACTTCATCGACATGGAAGAAAAGCGCAACAACCGCAATGTCGAGCGCCGCCTGAAGGATGCGCTGAAGAACGATCGCGCGCGCATCCAGGTTGGCCACATCAGCCATTTCGGCCTGCTCGAAATGTCGCGCCAGCGCCTGCGCCCCGGCCTTCTCGAAGGCTCGTCGCGCACCTGCCCGCATTGCGAAGGGCGCGGCATCGTGCGGTCCATCTCGTCGTGCGGCCTCTCCGTGCTGCGCGCCATCGAGGAACACCTGATCGCGCGGAAGCCCGAAAACCTCACCGTCAAGTGCACGCGCGAGATCGCCTTCTATATTCTGAACGAAAAGCGCGACAACCTGCTCACCATCGAGACCACCTATGGCATCTCGGTGTTCATTACCCCCAGCGACGAACTGAAAGGTTCGCAGGCGCTGATCGAGCGCGCGCCTGACCGCAACATTCCGCCGCGCAAGGTGCTGATCGCGCCCGTGCGCATCGACTCGGCCTTCGAGGAGGAAGACGAGGACGAGGAGGAAGAGGAAGAGGTGCCCGAGACCGAGGCCGCAGAAGCTGTGGAGCAGGACGCCGACAGCGACGATGATGGCGATGAAGGTTCGGACGGCCAGATCGAAGGCTCATCCGAACGCCAGGGCCAGAATGGCGACAGGCAGGACGGCGGCAAGAAGCGCCGCCGCCGCCGTGGACGCCGCGGTGGACGCGGGCGTGAAGACCAGCAGCAGGCCGGTGGCGCCGAGGGTGAGATTCCGGGTCTTGGCGATCAGCCTTCGCTCGACACCGGATATGCTTCAGGCGGAGAAGAAGCGTCTGATGATGCTCCAGACAGTGTAAGCGAAGCTCCGGAAGCCAGCGGCACGGCCGAAATTGCGGACGCGCCCGAAGGCGAGAGCCGCGACCGCGGCCGTGGTGGAAAGCCGCGCCGCGACCGCTGGGGCCGCAATCGTGACCGCAATCGCAGTGGCGAACCGCGCGAGCGAACCGAGCGCCCGGTGGACGAGGCTTCCGAAACTGCGCCTGCCGAAGCATCCGCGCCTGAACCGGCACCTGCGCCGAAGCCTGCGCCCGCTCCAAAGCCCGCTCCCGCACCGGCACCCGCCGTTGCAGAAGCACCTGCGGAACCTGTTCGCAAATGGCAACCGCCGGCACCGACTGTCGCCGCCGAAGCCGTCGAACGCAAGAGCGGCTGGTGGAGCAAGAAATAAGCCTCAAACCCGCCTCATTCTCAAGGGATTGAGCGGGTGAAAGGCTTGACGATGCTGGATAAGACTCTCCTGCTGCGCCGTTTGATTGCTATGATCCTGGCGCTTGCCATGGCACTGGCGAGTATCATTCCCGCGGCCGCACAATCCAAGAAATCAGCCCCCCGGCTTATCCGCGATGCGGAAATCGAGGGGCTGATGCGGCTTTATACGCGGCCGATCTTCAAGGCCGCGGGCATCAATCCCAAGTCTGTGCGCGTCTACCTGATCAACGACCCGCGCATCAATGCGTTCGTCAGTGGCGGGCAGCGCATCTTCATTCATACCGGCCTCCTCACGCAGGCGAAGACGCCGAATGAAGTGATCGGCGTACTGGCGCACGAGACCGGACACATCGCCGGTGGCCATCTGGCCCGCATGGGCGTGGAACTTAATCGGGCCAGCGTGACCTCAATCATCGGCATGCTCGTCGGCATTGCGGCGGCGGCGGGTGGCGCCATCGCAGGAAGCCCCGATGCGGCAAGGGCGGGCAGCGGCGTGATGGCGGGTTCGCAAGGCCTGGCCCAGCGTAATTTCTTCGCCTACCAGCGTTCGATGGAAGCCTCTGCCGACCAGGCGGCGCTCAAGTACCTGACGGCCACGGGACAATCCGCCAGGGGCATGATCACGCTGTTCAACAAGCTCGCAAACGAGTCGATTGCATCGCTCCAGAATGCCGACCCCTATGTGATGTCGCATCCGATGCCGTTCGACCGCGTGCGGAACCTCGAGACATCGGCCGGGAAGTCGCCATATTTCGACCGGCAGGACCCACCCGAATTGATGCTCCGCCATCAGCTGATGCAGGCAAAGCTTGCGGGCTTCCTCGGTTCGCCGCAACTGGTGATGCAACGTTACCCCACTGCCGACACCTCGCTGCCTGCGCGCTATGCCCGCTCCATTGCGCTGTTCCGGCGGGGCGATATCGCCAATGCGATTCCCGTCATCAACAGCCTGGTGAAGGACCTGCCCCAGAACCCGTATTTCTGGGAACTGAAGGGCCAGGCACTGATCGAAAACGGGCGTTCCGCCGAAGCGGTGGCGCCGCTGCAGGAAGCGCTCCGGCTGCTGCCGAACAATGGACTGATCCAGCAGATGACGGCGCAGGCATTGATCGACACGGAAACCAGGGCCAATGCCTTGCAGGCCTTGAAGCTCTTGCGGCAGGCGCAGAAATCGGAAGGCAATTCCCCCTCGCTCTATCGCTACATGGCGCGGGCCTATGGCCAGACGGGCGATCTGGCGCGGGCCGAGCTTGCGACTGCCGAGGCCGCCCTCCTGATGGGCGACAAGAAGCTTGCCATCGACAAGGCGAAATCGGCGCAGGCGCGGTTCAAGACCGGAACACCCGAGTGGACTCGTTCTAACGACATTTTGATTTTTGCCACCCGCGATTAATTGGACGGAGAGCATGCTTTCCGGCAATCTCTTCTGAAACCTTTCAAGGAATTACCGATGACCTACCGCTTCCGCTCCGCCCTGCTCGCTATGGCCATGCTGTTACTTCCCGCTGCCGCACAGGCCGATATGTCTTTCAACGATACGCAGAAGGCCGAGATCGGCAGCATCGTGCGGGAATACCTGCTGAACAATCCTGAAATTCTGCTGGAGGTGAGCCAGGAACTGGAAAACCGCCAGAAGCTGGCTGAATCGAAGAAGCGCGAAGAGGCACTGAAAGCCAACGCCCAGAGCCTGTTTCATTCGCCGGAAGACTTGGTGGCAGGCAATCCCAAGGGCGACGTGACCATGGTCGAATTCTTCGACTACAATTGCGGCTGGTGCAAGAAGGGGCTGCCTGAAGTGCTGAGCCTTGTCGAAAAGGACAAAAACCTGAAGCTGGTGTTGAAGGAATTCCCGATATTCGGCGGCGATTCCGACTATGCGGCGAAGGCGGCATTGGCTTCCAGCAAGCAAGGCAAATATTGGGAGTTCCACATGGCGCTGATGAGCCACGAGGGAAAGGTGACACGTGAAAGTGTTGACGAGATTGCCAAGGCTCAGGGCCTCGACCTCGAAAAACTGAAGGCCGACATGAATGCGCCGGAAGTGGCGCAGGTGCTGGAGCGGAACCAGAGGCTGGCGGAAGAACTGGCAATCACCGGCACACCGGCCTTCATCATCGACGACAACGTCATTCCAGGCTATCTGCCCGCCGACGGGCTGATGGCGGCAATTGCGGACGTGCGTGCCAATGGCGGCTGCAAGCTCTGTTGACGGCTGAGGCTCCGCGCTTCCAACTGCTGCCGGGACCGCCTATAACTGTTGAAACTCCGGGAGTCGTACGGCAATAATGAAGCCCATTTTCGTGCTGAATGGTCCGAACCTGAACATGCTCGGTCTCAGGGAACCCGCGATTTATGGTGCGGACACGCTGAAGGACGTCGAGAACCGCTGTGCGGCGCATGCCAGGGCGATGGGTTTCGGCATCGTGTTCCGGCAGACCAACATCGAAGGCGAGCTTGTTACGTGGATCCATGAAGCGCGTACGCAGGCCTCCGGCATCGCCATCAATGCCGGGGCCTATACGCACACTTCCGTGGCACTTCACGATGCGCTGAAGGCGGCTGATGTTCCAGCCGTCGAGGTGCATCTTTCCAACGTGCACAAGCGCGAGGAATTCCGTCATCACAGTTTCATTGCACCGGCCGTCAATGGCGTGATCTGCGGTTTCGGCATCAACAGCTATGAACTCGCCATCACGGCGCTCTCCAACATCATCAATGCAAAAGAGAAGGGTTGATCGAATGCCCCCGAAGAAGAAGCCTGCCGCCTCCAAGGTTGTCGCTGCAAAGCCAACAGCAAATGGCGATCCCGATCTGGACCTGATTTCAAGCCTTGCGGAGATACTTAACAAGACAGGGCTCACCGAAATCGAACTGGACCGGCGCGGCACCAAGTTCCGGGTGGCAAAGTCTGTCAATATGATCACTTCGGTGCAGCAGTCACACGCACCGGCCGTTCACAGCCAGATGCATGTAGCGCCTGTCGAAGCGCCTGCCGCCGCAAAGCCCGTGGCCAACGGCGATCATCCGGGCGCGCTCAAGTCGCCGATGGTGGGAACGCTCTATATGGCGCCGACACCGGGCGCGCCAAACTTCGTCGATGTCGGTTCGACGGTGAAGGAAGGCCAGACACTTCTGATCATCGAGGCCATGAAGACCATGAACCAGATTCATGCGCCGCGCTCCGGCACGGTAACGCATATCTTTGTCGAGAACGGCCGTCCCGTCGAATACGGCGAGGCCCTCCTGGTGATCGAGTAAGCGATGTTTGACAAGGTCCTCATCGCCAACCGGGGCGAAATCGCGTTGCGCGTGCTGCGCGCCTGCCGCGAGCTTGGCATCCAGACTGTAGCGGTCCATTCGACCGCCGATGCCGACGCGATGCACGTGCGCCTGGCGGATGAGAGCGTGTGCATCGGGCCACCGCCCGCGCGTGACAGCTATCTCAACATTCCGGCGATCGTCGCAGCCTGCGAGATTACTGGCGCAGAGGCCGTGCATCCGGGCTATGGCTTCCTGTCGGAGAATGCGCGTTTTGCCGATATCCTGACCGAGCATGGCCTGAAGTTCATCGGCCCCTCGGCGGAACATATCCGAATCATGGGCGACAAGATCACGGCGAAGCTCACTGCCCAGGAACTCGGCATTCCCGTCGTTCCGGGTTCGGAAGGCGGCATCAACGACCTGCCGGAAGCCAGGCGCGTGGCAAACGACATCGGCTATCCGGTCATCATCAAGGCAACGGCCGGCGGCGGCGGGCGTGGCATGAAGGTGGCGCATACCGAAGCCGATCTCGAGATCGCGATGAGCACGGCGCAATCGGAGGCCAAGGCCGCCTTCGGCAATGGCGATGTCTATATCGAAAAGTATCTTCAAAAACCGCGCCACATCGAAATCCAGGTGCTGGGCGATGGCAAGGGCCGGGCGATCCACCTGGGTGAGCGCGACTGTTCCTTGCAGCGCCGCCACCAGAAGATCTGGGAAGAGGCGCATTCGCCGGCACTCAACGCCCACCAGCGCGACGAGATCGGCACGCGTGTGGCGAAGGCGATGGAAAAGCTTGGCTACGAAGGCGTTGGCACCATCGAATTCCTTTATGAGAACGGCGAGTTTTTCTTCATCGAGATGAACACGCGGCTGCAGGTGGAGCATCCCGTGACCGAAGCGATCACCGGGCTGGACCTCGTGCAGGAACAGCTACGCGTCGCTGCAGGCGGCGACTTGCCCTACACCCAGGCAGATATCACCTTCTCCGGCCATGCCATCGAATGCCGCATCAATGCGGAAAATCCGTCGACGTTCGCGCCCTCGCCCGGACTAGTCAACGCCGTGCACTTCCCCGGCGGCCTCGGCTGCCGTGTGGACTCCGCGCTTTATGCCGGCTACCGCATTCCGCCCTACTACGACAGTCTGATCGGCAAGCTGATCGTGTCGGGGAAGACGCGCACCGAATGCATGATGCGGCTGAGACGCGCGCTGAGCGAATTCGTCATCGAAGGCATCGAAACAACCATCCCGCTGTTCCAGCAGCTTCTGGCCGAGCCCGATATCATCGATGGCCATTATGACATTCACTGGCTGGAGAACTATCTCGCCCGTCAGGTGTGATGAGCACGATCACGCCACAGATCCTGCTGCGCGCCTATGCGGCGGGTATCTTTCCCATGGCGGAGAGCGCTGAAGACAACGCGCTCTACTGGGTGGAGCCGGAAGAACGCGGCATCATTCCGCTTCATGGCCTGAAAGTATCCTACTCATTGCGGAAAAGTGTGAGGAAGCGCCTGTTCGATGTGCGGATCGACACTGATTTTGCAGGCGTGATCGCAGAGTGCGCGGCCAGGACCGCCGACCGCAAATCGACCTGGATCAACAACCGCATCCGCTCGCTCTATCTTCAGCTTCACAAGATGGGCTGCTGCCACAGCGTGGAGTGCTGGCAAGATGGCAAGCTTGTGGGCGGGCTTTACGGCGTTCGGATCGGCGCAATCTTCTTCGGCGAAAGCATGTTCTCGCGCGTGCCGGACGCCAGCAAGGTAGCGCTGGTTCATCTGGTTGCGCGGCTGAACTTCGGCGGCTTCAAGCTGCTCGACGCACAATTCGTCAACCCACATCTGGAAACGCTCGGCGCCATCAAAATGCCGAAGGCGGATTATCACCGGATCATGGAGCCGCTGCTGGCACTCGATGCCGATTTCTTCGCCTTCGATCGCGACGACGATCCGGAGCAGGTTCTGGCACTCGCCATGGCGCGCTAATCCGCAGCGGCCTCGTCCTCGATCTGGTCCTGCAACGTTGAAAGATCGGGCACGGCTTCGACGACCGGCGGCGGCGCATTGGGATCGCGGCAGCCGGTGAGCCAGACGTCATAGATCGCGTGTTCGACGGCGTTAAGGCCGGGGCTCTCCGCGAACATCCACCCGGAGAACAGGTTTTTCCGCTTGTTGTCGGACTCTACCTGGTCAACGTCGACAAAGCTCGTGGTCTTTGGCTCCTCGGTGATGGGGCTCGAATAGCAGGCGTTGGGCTTCACGATGAGGGCGCCGAAACGCCGCTCCTCGCCAATCGGAATTTCGAAGGTCGTCGTGATGCCGGTGATCTTGTCCAGCCCGGCGAAGACGGCGATGGGGTTCGTAAGCCGCTCGGCATGGGCTGCCGGGCTCGAGGCCGCCAGCGCGGCGATCACGAGAATGCCGCGCCTCATGGCTTCACCGCTTCGACGCACAGGCGCACATAATCGGCCGTCCAGTTGCCATGGGCATCATAGAGCGCGGGGCGCAGCAGTTCCACGGTTTCGGCCAAGGCCGATTCTGCTTCTGCTTCAAACTGTTGGAAGAAGGGCTTGCGAAACAGCATGAGCCATCCGGCAATGCCGGTCTTCAGAATGACAGGACGGGGGAAATGCGCCATGCGTTTCACCCAAAAGCCATTGGCCTCCAGCAACTCGCCATAAACCGCAGGCGACGGGAAATACCAGGGTGCCGCGAGCGACATGTCGCCCCCACGCTTCAGGCAGACGGCGCGCATGGCCGTTGCGATGGCGGCAACATTGCAGTGGCCGCCAAATTCGGCAACAAAGCGGCCAGAGGGTTTGAGCGCGCGGGCAACGCCCTTCACCACGGCGTCCGCATCGGTCATCCAGTGGAGTGCCGCGTTCGAGAAGACGGCATCAAACTCGTTCTCGAAGATGAGCGCGTGGCCATCCATCAGCCGCGCATCGAGGCCCTTTTCCTTCGCCGATGCGATGAAATCCGCACTGGAATCGACACCGACGGTATCGGCCCCTGCCGCTGTCAGTTCGGCCGTCAGCACGCCATCGCCGCAGCCGAGATCGAGAATACGCTCACCCGGTTTCAAGGCCAGCCATTCAACCACACCGCCCGCCAGGTCGGAGACAAAGCGCGCATGCGTGTCATAACTGCCCGCAGACCATGTCTGGCGGCGGGCTTCGGCGGCAACATCAGCCATCACTGGGCCGGAGGTTCGGGCGGCGCCGGGGCCGGAGCCGTGCCGCCGGTGTTTTTCTCGAACATGGCCTGGCTGATGAGCGACCAGATGTCGACCGCGCCCTGCGTATTGGAGATGGGATCGCCCGCGGCCAGAAACGTATCGGCGCCACCCTGCTCCAGCGAAATGAACTTGGAGCCGAGAAGGCCTTCGGACGTGACCTTGGCCGTCGCATCCTCGGTGAGCTTCAGCGAGGGATCGACCTCGATCGTGGCCTTCGCCTGGTAATTCTCGACGTTCAGATCGAATCCCACGACGGAGCCGATCTTGACGCCCGCCATGCGGACATCCGAGCCGATGCTGACGCCTTCTGCGTTGTCAAATTCGGCGACGAGGCGGTAGGCGCCAGAGGCTGTTGCCTTGCCGGAGGTCTGGTAGGCGAAAATGAAGAAGCCGGCGGCAATGGCGACGACTGCCGCGCCGATCAGGGTTTCCACCGTCGAATTCTTCATGGCTCGCCTCGTCCCGGTTCAGTTCTGCCTGCGCTTAAGGTGTGACCCGCACCAAAATATGGCAGGCTATTCGGGCTTCCATGCCGAATAATCCGCGGCGCGGGGTGCTGGCGTGGAGCCTGACAGAATGGAGCCCGGCGGACGATATGCGTCTGGCGTGCCAGTCTGATTGGGATGATGCGGCTTTTCCCACTCCCTGGCGGTGTAGCCATCGCGGCCCGGCGGTTCTGCCACGCGGTGGTGGATCCAGCCATGCCAGCCCGGCGGGATCATCGAGGCTTCGGAATAGCCGTTGTAGATCACCCAGCGGCGTTCCGGAATCGATCGGGGCAAGGCCGACTTGGCGCGATAATAGATGTTGCCGAACTGGTCGGTGCCGACCTTCTCGCCGTTCCGCCACGTGAAGAAACGGGTGTTGGGCGTCTGCCCATTCCACCAGGTGAAAAACTGCTTGAGGAACGCCATGATTCTGGTCCGTATGATGAGCCCTGTCGGGCCTTAAAATCGCGGCGGAATATGGCGGAAGCCACCCCATCAGTCCAGTGGCGATTTGTGTCTGCTTCAGAGCGAAAAAACTACAATTCCGGGGACACGTAGAGCACAAGCGCCAAACCGAGAAGACCGTAGCCGAGCCAGGCCGCGACTTTGCCGATCAGACGGTAGTTGGTCTCATTGTTGCGCGTGTCGAAATGGTCGATGACGACTGAGATCAAATTTAGCGCCCCCATTGCGAAGGCGCCTGCCATGGACCAGGCGGCGGGACCATGCAGATGCATGCCTTCGCTCCGCTTGCCGGGAATATAGATGTCGTCGGTCCACAGGCCATAACCGGCGTAGAGCAGGAGTGCTGCCGAATACAGAATGTGGAAAAAGCGCGTACGGATGGGAATGTGGTTCGGCGTATGGGCTGAGGTCTGCTCGTCTTTGGTCATGGGCAGGTCATGGCGAGGCGATGATGAGGTCCTGAACATCGCCGAAACGCTCGTGGGTGGCAAGCCGCGCAAGCCCCGCCGTTTCAGAAAAGATCTGGCGCAGCTGTTCGACGTCGGCCGCCAGCGCATCGCGCAGCGAGGGGATGGCATAAAGGTGGAAACCGTTGCTGCGGACTTCCCGCGTGAGGCTGAGAAGATGCACCGGTTTGTAGATGTCGCCCTCTGCGGCAGCGTAAGTCGTCTTGTAGATACGCAGGACCTCGCGCTGTTCATTGCTACCGGCAGGCGTGCGGGTAAACGTCAGTTGCGCCTTGAGGCCCTCGTGAAGCGCCGGCCTCGGCGGCAGTTCGCGCAGTGTCGCATTTGGATTGAGATAGGGCAGGCTTTCGCGCCATGTCCATTTGGGTGCGACAGTCCATCCCGCGCTTGTGAGCTTCGCTGTCAGAGTGTCGAGGTCTCCGGCATATTGCGCCATGAAGAGTTCCTCGGGCTTTCCCGCGAGGTCGATCCGGTGGGCGGGCAGCTTCTCCCAGTCTTTCGACAGCCAATCGGCGACGGGCATGAGGATCTGGCCTTCGGACTTGGCATAGAACTCCTCGGCTCTCACGTAAACTTGCGACACGTGCACCATGCCAGTGAGAATGAAAGCGATGAAAGCTGCCCCCATGAGGCCCAGCGGCCTGATGCGGCGTGGCGGGATGGCCTCGATCGCCACGCCGAAGGCGGCGACGATAACGGTGCCGAAGAGAAGCCCTGCGAGCACGTCAGACAGCCAGTGAGCGCCGAGATAGACCCTTGAATAGCCGATTGCCGCGATCAGCGAACCGCAAATGCCATAGACGGCGGCCCTGCCCCAGCGGCCCATGGAGTGGCTGACCAGAACGGCAAGAATGCCGAAAGTGACTGCTGCCGTGGTGGCGTGTGCCGAGGGGAAGCTGAAGAATTCGGCGCCGCTGTAAGGAAGCTCCAGCGGGCGCGGGCGCTGGATGCCGTATTTCAGAATCGTCACGAAAAGCTTGCCTGCTATCATGGCGATGCCGGCGGCGATGGCCGCGCGGTATGCCTTGCGCCATGTGAGCCATACGACGATGGTTATGCCGAGCACTATCATCACCACACTGTCTCCAAGCATCGTGATGACGATCATCAGTTCATCGGCAGGCGCGTTCCGCATCTCGCGCATCAGGTTGAAAATCGAGATATCCATGTTGGACACGGCATTGCCCGATGCGGCCTGCACCACAAGGTCGGCTGCTGCGATAAGGCAGGTGACGGTCACCGCGGCAAACAGAACAATGAGCACTGAGCGCGGATTTTCGGGCGACACGGCGCGCGCGAAACGCTGCCACGAACGGCCCTTCCGCCGCCTGGCCCAGGATGATACGCGGCCCAGCAGGTGATTGAGATAGGGCGATGCACCCGCCGCTGCCAGGCGGATGAGGTAGCCCGCCAGTGTGATGACCAGCAGAAGTACCAGCAGCACCACGAGCAGCCGCCCGCTCAATTCGCCCGCAAAGGCGAGGCCCTGCCCGATGAGCATGCCCGGTGCGATATGCGCGATTGCCCAGAAGGTGCCCGAGGTGACGTTCACGAACACGAAGAAGAATTGGTTCATGTTGAACATGCCGACGATGCCCGGCACAACGGACTTCACACCCGGCACGAAGCGGCCTATGGCAATCGACTTGCCGCCATGCTCGCGCACGAAATCTTCGCCCTTCGCGACAAGCTGCGGATAACGATTCAATGGCCAGAGCGTTTTCAGGCGTTCGCCGAACATGCGGCCCGCCCAGTAGGAGACCTGGTCGCCAATGATCGCGCCGACTGCGGTCGCGATGAAGACCGGCCAGAACCCCAAGTGACCGGTGCCCACCAGAATGCCCGCGCCGACGAGTACGGCGGTCGAGGGCACAAAGAGGCCGATGATGAGAAGCGCCTCGCCCATCGCAATCAGGAAAATGATGGCAATGGCCCATTCCGGATTGGCTGAGAAGTAGTCCAGATAGGGCTGGATGTAGTCCATCACGGCGGGTCGGGTCCTTCGCGGGAGGCCAGCCGGTGTGGCCAGCTGCGAGTTTCAAAGAATTAGAAGTGCTTTACCAGAGCCGCGTTAACGCGGGGGTTCGGCCTTTTCGGGGCGCGGCGGGCAGTTATGACGCGGCAGGGGAATTTGTTCGTAGGGGTTCTTGTCGGCATTTTCCTTCGTGACGGGACAAGCGCGGCTTGGCAGCGGGCGGGCTTCTGGAATGGCCTCCATCAGCTGCATGGCAGGTCCGAAATCCGGCCACCAGTCATCATGGCCTTCCCAATTCATGGCCACGGCCGGAACGGGCCATAGCACCAGACAGAACATCACTGGGCGGATCATCACGGCATGATAGGCCGGGGGTGGCGTTCAAACAAGACTGACAAGCGGGCAAGACTGACAAGCGGGATTGATCGTTTGGCGGTTTGACTGCGAGCAGGCATAATCGCTTCAATGACCGACGCTGCCCTCGCTTACCAGCAATCCGACCTCAGGAAATGGATCGGATTCGTCGCGCTTTGCGCGGGCATGTTCATGGCCGTGCTCGATATCCAGATCGTCATCACGTCGCTGACCGTGATCGAGGAGGCGCTGCAAATCGGCGCCGACCGGATGAGCTGGGTTCAGACCGCCTATCTGATCGCGGAGGTGATCGCCATTCCGGTAACGGGGCTGCTGATGCGGGTGTTCTCGCTGCGCTGGCTGGTGACCGGAGCCATCACCATCTTCACGCTGGCCTCAATCGGCTGTGCTTTCAGTGCAGGGTTCGAGTCTCTCATCGCATTCCGCGTGCTGCAGGGGCTGGCGGGCGGCGTATTGATCCCCGTTGTGTTTTCGTCCATCTTCCTGCTGTTCAAGCGCGGGCTGGAGCAGACCATCGCCACCACCATGGGCGGCATGCTCGCCGTGCTGGCGCCAGCACTAGGTCCGATCACGGGTGGCCTCCTTACCGAGAATTTCTCCTGGCACTGGCTGTTCCTCATAAATGTCATCCCCGGAATTCTCACCGCGATTGCCGCCGTCACCTGCCTGCCGCGCGAGCGCCCGCAATTCGGGTTGCTGAGGTCGCTGGACTGGATTTCGCTAGCCCTTATCGCGGTTGCGCTGGCGGCGCTTGAGATCGGCCTCAAGGAAGCACCGGACTATGGCTGGTTCTCTCCGCTAGCGCTGGGGCTGTTCGCGGTCTTCGCCTTCTTTGTCACCATTGCCGTCAGGCGTCCCGCGCCCGCGGTTGATTTCGTGCTGCTCAAGGACCGTAACCTGGCCTTTGGATGCGCCGTCAGCTTCATCCTCGGCATGGGCCTGTTCGGATCGGTCTATCTGTTGCCGGTATTCCTGGCCTTCGTGCGCCATATGGGGCCGATCGAGGTAGGGACGGTGCTGCTGGCGACCGGCATCGCGCAGTTGCTCACCGCTCCCATCGCGGTCTATCTGGACCAGCGGTTCGGCGCACGGGCGCTCAGCCTCGTTGGATTTGTGTTCTTCACCCTTGGGCTGGCGATGAGCGGCTTCGAGACATCGCAATCGGGACATGACGAGCTGTTCTGGCCGCAGATCGTGCGCGGGGCATCGATCGCGCTGTGCATTCTGCCGGTCACGCGCTTTGCGCTGGGCCTGCTTCCACTTGCACAGGTGAGTGAAGCGAGCGGCCTTTATAACCTGTCGCGAAACCTCGGTGGCGCCATCGGTATCGCACTCATCGATACGGTGGTTTTCTCCCGCAGTGCCGAACATGCCGGCAACATCACCGAAACGATCACGGAGAACCCGGAGCAAGCTGCAATCCTGATGGGCATTCCCTTGAGCGACCTGCCCGAGGCTGGCGACCCGCTGGGGCTGATGGGAGTGATGGATATCATCCAGGAGGTGAGCCTCACCTCGGCTATCAATGAAGCCTGGCTGCTTCTGGCCGGACTTACGTCGATTGCCATCATCCTGCTGGTGGCAATGGGAGCGATTCGGTTGCCTCGGGACTTTGTGCCCTTGGGTAAGAGGGCGAAATTCTAGAGTCTTTCCGGACTCTTGAAGCTGTGGACAGCTTCAGAAACATTGACTCGAGCGGAAACCTATTGACCCAGAGTCGCGTTGACTCAGCGTATTAACCTTTAAACGGTGCGGAGGATCGCCTGTGTATAGCGCGCATAAGCCCCGGGAACTCTTGAGCTTCTGTCGAGAATCGTATGGAGTGCAACTTATCCACACAGGATGTCAGGCTGTGAACACAAGATGTGGTATTAGCTTTTCGTTAACACACTAATTATTGACGCCCTGAGCTCCGGCGTACTATCTTCGGATCAAGGCGGTGGGGTCAACGAAACGGGCAGAGGCAAGCTGGTTTCGAAGAGGAAAACTCAAGAAAAAAGCCAGATTACAACCCGGAAGACACTGTTTTCCGGGACAGGGTGAGTGACTTTGAACTGGGTGGACGGAGCACCGCGGGAAGCATTTTGCGTACTCGTGGCAACGAATGGACAGAGGGACTGAAGAAGATGCGCATTGAACGCCGTTACACCAAGGCCGGACAGGATGCCTATGCGGAACTCGAATTCCGCCGCGCCACCAGCGAAATCAAGAATCCGGATGGCTCTATCGTGTTCCGGCTGGAGAACATCGATGTTCCCGCGATGTGGAGCCAAGTTGCGGCGGATATCCTGGCGCAGAAATATTTTCGCAAGGCAGGCGTTCCCAAGGCGCTGAAGCGCGTCGAGGAAGAAACAGTGCCCTCATGGCTGTGGCGTTCGGCTGCGGACGAGGAAGCCTTGGCCTTGCTTCCCGAGAAGGAGCGTTTCACGGGCGAGCGTTCATCGACCGAAGTGTTCAACCGCCTGGCCGGTACCTGGACCTATTGGGGCTGGAAGGGCAAGTACTTCGACACGGAAGACGACGCCCGCGCCTTTTTTGACGAGATGTGCTTCATGCTGGCCACGCAGAAATGCGCGCCGAATTCTCCCCAGTGGTTCAACACCGGCCTGCATTGGGCCTACGGCATCGACGGTCCGAGCCAGGGCCACTATTACGTCGACTTCGAGACGGGCCGCCTGACCAAGTCGAAGACCGCTTATGAGCACCCCCAACCCCATGCCTGCTTCATCCAGTCGGTTGCCGACGACCTCGTGAACGAAGGCGGCATCATGGACCTTTGGGTGCGCGAGGCGCGCCTGTTCAAGTATGGCTCCGGCACCGGCTCGAACTTCTCCTATGTGCGCGGCGAGAATGAGAAGCTCGCGGGCGGCGGCAAGTCTTCCGGCCTCATGAGCTTCCTCAAGATCGGCGACCGTGCGGCGGGCGCCATCAAATCCGGAGGCACGACGCGCCGTGCGGCCAAGATGGTGATCGTCGATGTAGATCATCCTGATGTGGAGGATTTCGTCGAGTGGAAGGTGAAAGAAGAGCAGAAGGTTGCGGCTCTCGTCACCGGCTCCAAGATCGTCAAGAAGCACCTGACCGCCATCATGAAGGCCTGCGTCAATTGCGAAGGCCCGGGCGAGGATTGCTTCGAGATCGACAAGAACCCTGCCCTGAAGCGCGCCGTGAAGGACGCCCGCAAGGCCATGGTATCGGACAACTACATCAAGCGTGTGATCCAGTTCGCCAAGCAGGGCTATACCGAGATCGAGTTCGATACCTATGACACCGACTGGGATGGCGAAGCCTACCGCACGGTATCGGGACAAAACTCCAACAACTCGGTGCGCGTCACGGACGAGTTCCTGCGCGCGGTCGAAACTGACTCGGACTGGCACCTGACCTCGCGCATCACCGGAAAGCCGGTGCGCACGCTGAAGGCTGCAGCTCTCTGGGACAAGATCGGCCATGCCGCATGGGCCTCGGCCGATCCGGGCATCCAGTATCATTCGACCATTAACGACTGGCACACCTGCCCGGCTTCCGGTGAGATCCGCGGATCGAACCCCTGCTCCGAATACATGTTCCTCGACGATACGGCCTGCAACCTCGCTTCGCTGAACCTTCTCCAGTTCCGCGATGAGAAGACCGGCAAGTTTGACATCGCCACCTTCGAGCATGCGGTGCGGCTGTGGACCGTCGTTCTCGAAGTCTCGGTGACGATGGCGCAGTTCCCGTCGAAGGAAATCGCCAAGCTCTCCTACGAATTCAGAACGCTGGGCCTGGGATTTGCCAACATCGGCGGCTTGCTGATGAAGGCCGGCATTCCCTACGACAGCCATGAGGGCCGCTCGATCTGCGCTGCGATCTCGGCGATCATGACGGGCATTTCCTATGCCACCTCCGCCGAGATGGCGAAGGAGCTTGGCCCATTCGCGGGTTTTGCGAAGAACCGCGAGCATATGCTGCGCGTGATGCGCAACCATCGCCGTGCTGCATACGGCGCAGCGGTTGGCTATGAAGGACTCCGCACCACGCCCGTGGCGCTGGACGAGACCGACCTCAAGGACAAGGACCTTGCCCTCGCCGCGCGCCGCGCCTGGGATCTCGCCGTCACGCTTGGCGAGAAGCATGGCTATCGCAATGCGCAGTCAACCGTCATCGCACCCACCGGCACGATCGGCCTTGTCATGGATTGCGATACGACCGGCATCGAGCCCGACTTCGCGCTGGTGAAATTCAAGAAGCTGGCCGGCGGCGGCTACTTCAAGATCATCAACCAGGCGGTGCCGGAAGCACTCCGCACGATGGGCTACAAGGCAGAGCAGATCGAAAAGATTATCGCCTATGCCGTGGGCCATGGCACGCTGGCCGATTCCCCCGGCATCAACCACGCGGCACTGAAGGCCAAGGGCTTCGGCGACGAGCAGATCGCGAAGATCGAGAGCGGGCTTGCTTCCGCCTTCGACATCAAGTTCGTGTTCAACAAGTGGTCACTGGGCGAGGACTTCTGCCGCAACATTCTGAAGCTCACCGATGCGCAGCTCAATGACTACGGCCTCGACATGCTGGCTTACCTCGGCTTCTCCAAGGCCGATATCGACAAGGCCAATGTGCATGTCTGCGGTGCGATGACGCTCGAGGGCGCTCCCGGTCTCAAGGACGAGCACCTGCCGGTGTTCGATTGCGCCAACCCCTGCGGACGGCTTGGCAAACGCTACCTCTCGGTTGATAGCCACATCCGCATGATGGCGGCGAGCCAGCCCTTCATCTCGGGCGCTATCTCGAAGACCATCAACATGCCAAACGATGCGGCGGTTGAAGACTGCGCGGCAGCCTACATGCTGTCATGGAAGCTGGCGCTGAAGGCCAACGCGCTCTATCGCGACGGCTCGAAGCTCTCGCAGCCCCTCTCCTCGCAGCTTCTGGCGGATGAAGACGATGAGACCGATGACGTGGCCGATACGCTCATGGCAAAGCCCATGGCGGCGCGCGTCGAGACGGTCGTCGAGAAGATCGTGGAGCGGATCATCGAGCGTGAACGCTCACGCGAGAAGCTGCCGAACCGCCGCAAGGGCTATACCCAAAAGTCGGTCGTCGGCGGGCACAAGGTCTATCTTCGTACCGGCGAGTATGATGATGGCAAGCTGGGCGAAATCTTCATCGACATGCACAAGGAAGGTGCGGCCCTTCGCGCGATGATGAACAACTTCGCCATCGCCGTGTCGGTGGGCCTGCAATATGGCGTGCCGCTGGAAGAGTTCGTCGATGCCTTCACCTTCACCAAGTTCGAGCCTGCGGGCATGGTGCAGGGCAACGACTCGATCAAGAACGCGACGTCGATCCTCGACTACGTGTTCCGCGAGTTGGCTGTCTCCTACCTCGGCCGCAGCGATCTCGCCCACGTCGATGCCTCGGAGATGGGTTTCGATGCGCTTGGCAAGGGTGTGGGCACGGAAGAAACGCCGCGTGTTCCCGCAGCGCGCGTGCTCTCATCAGGCTTCGTGCGCCGCCCGAACCTCGCCACATCGAATGTGGTGGTGATGTCCCAGGCAGCGCCCGCGCCCGCTCAGGTTCAGGCTCTTGCAATCAGGGCCGAGGCGATCGGCGCACTGGCCCTTGCGGAGACAACGCCTTCTGCCGGTGGGTATGAAACATCCGCCGCGGTGATGACATCATCGGTGGCGATGAACTTCACCATCGACCGCCGCGCCGAGGCCCGCATGAAAGGCTATGAAGGCGACAGCTGCTCGGAGTGCGGCAACTTCACGATGGTGCGCAACGGCACATGCCTCAAGTGCGACTCCTGCGGCTCGACGAGCGGCTGCTCTTAAGGGCAAACGCGATTGATGAGGGATGAGAGGCCGGATAAAACTCCGGCCTCTTCTCTTTGATGCATGGGTTTGAGGTCTTCAAGACGGAGC
>JBKJQU010000432.1:0-7915 GCA_046594995.1 Aestuariivirga sp. | reverse complement strand
CACGCCGGCCAGATCCAGGGCTTCTTCGATATCCCGACCGACAATCTCTTCGCCGGCCCCGTGATGGTGCGCGACATCAAGCAGCATATGGACGTGGCCAATACAGTTGTCATCTCGCCGGACGTCGGCGGCGTGGTGCGTGCGCGCGCCCTTGCCAAGCGCCTCGATTCACCTCTCGCCATCGTCGACAAGCGCCGCGAGCGCGCGGGCGAGTCGGAAGTCATGAACATCATCGGCGATGTGAAGGGAAAATCCTGCATCCTGATCGACGATATCGTCGATTCCGGCGGCACGCTGGTAAATGCGGCGGAAGCCCTGCTGGCCCAGGGTGCGAGGGACGTGACGGCCTATATCACCCATGGCGTTCTCTCAGGGGGTGCTGTCTCACGCATCACGTCGTCGAAGCTGAAAGAGCTGGTGATCACCGACTCGATCCAGCCCACCGAAGCGGTCAAGATCGCCCGCAACATCCGCACCATGCCGATCGCAACGCTGATTGGCGAAGCCATCGGCCGCACCAGCCGGGAGGAGAGCGTTTCGAGTTTGTTTGAGTGATGCTGTCACATCCTGACAGCCATGAACTTTAACTGATTGGTCCCGTTAGTGGCCTTGTGGTTTCTACGAGGCATCCCCACGTCGTCGGTTCTGCCGTTTCGAGGTTCATTCATCCGACATGACCGCAATCGTATCCATTCGCAATCTTTCGAAAACCTATGCCAGCGGTTTCTCCGCCCTGAGCGACGTGAACCTCGACATTGCGCGGGGCGAGATCCTGGCGCTGCTTGGTCCCAATGGCGCGGGCAAGACGACGCTCATCAGCATCATCTGCGGCATTGTCAACAAGACGAGCGGCAGCATTTCGGTTGATGGCCACGACAACGTCAGCGACTTCCGTGCGGCGCGCTCGCTCATCGGGCTGGTGCCGCAGGAACTTCATCTCTCGATCTTCGAAACAGTATGGGACACAGTGAGCTTCAGCCGCAGTCTATATGGGAAGTCCAAAAACCCCGCCCATGTCGAGAAGCTGCTGCGCCTTCTTTCGTTGTGGGACAAGAAGGACGCGCGCATCACGACACTGTCCGGCGGCATGAAGCGGCGGGTGCTGATCGCCAAGGCACTGGCGCATGAGCCGCGCATTCTCTTTCTCGACGAGCCCACGGCGGGTGTCGACGTTGAACTCCGCAAGGAGATGTGGAACGTGGTGCGCGACCTGCGTGATGGCGGAGTGACCGTCATCCTCACCACGCATTACATCGAGGAGGCCGAGGAAATGGCCGACCGGGTGGGGGTCATCAACAAGGGGCGGATTGTCCTTGTGGAAGACAAGAACATGCTGATGCGGAAGCTTGGCCAGAAGCGGTTGATCCTGCAACTGGCGGAACCGCTGGCGGCCATCCCGGAATCGCTCAGCGGCTACAGGCTGGAGCTTGGAGGCGGTGGCAGTACGTTATCCTACACATTCGACTCGCATGGCAGCCGGGATTCCATTCCGCGCCTTCTCGCGGCGCTGGCTGCGGCCAGGGTCGTCTTTTCCGACCTTCGCACCGAGCAGAGTTCGCTCGAGGATATTTTCATGGGATTGCTGAGCACATGAACTGGCGCGCCGTCTGGGCCATCTTCGACTATGAAATGAAGCGGTTCTTCCGGACGCTCGGGCAAAGCCTCATCTCGCCCGTCATCTCGACGGTCTTGTATTTCGTGGTATTCGGTGCGGCCATCGGCTCGCGCATCCAGGAAATCGAGGGCGTGAGCTATGGCGCCTTCATCGTGCCGGGGCTGATCATCCTGTCGCTGCTCACGCAGTCGATTTCGAACGCATCGTTCGGCATTTATTTTCCTCGGTTCTCCGGCACGATCTATGAGTTTCTGGCAGCGCCTGTTTCGGCCATCGAGATGGTCTTCGGGTTCGTTGGCGCGGCGGCGGCGAAATCGATCCTGATCGGCCTCATCATTCTCGCCACTTCGGCTCTGTTCGTGCCGCTGTCGATCGCGCATCCGTTCTGGATGATCGCCTTCATGGTGCTGACCGCCGTCACCTTCAGCCTGTTCGGATTCATGATCGGGCTGTGGGCGGATGGTTTCGAGAAGCTACAGATCATTCCGCTTCTGGTGATCACGCCACTGACGTTTCTGGGCGGCAGCTTCTATTCGATCAACGTGCTGCCGCCGTTCTGGCAGACCGTCTCGCTGTTCAATCCGGTCGTCTATCTGGTGAGCGGCTTCCGCTGGAGCTTCAACGAGGTGGCGGATGTGAACGTGATGGTGAGCCTCGGGATGACGCTGTTCTTCCTCGTGACCTGCGTGGCGATCGTCGGCTGGATGTTCAGGACGGGTTATCGTTTGAAGAACTAAAGCTTCCGTGACCGGGGTCACATCGCTGTCTCCCGCATCCCGCTACAGGGCGGTTCAACTTCGAGGCCTTCCGGAGAATTCAATGCGTTTGTTTGCCGTGATTTCATTCCTAGCCTGCCTGGGTGTTTCTGCTGCCTTGGCGCAGGAGGGCGAGCCGCCGCCTGTGACCTTTCCGGCATTGCCGGGGCAGGCCGCCTATGCCGAGGATTTCGTGCCGGAGGGCTGGAAGCTTGAAAGCGAGATCAAGGGCGATCTCAACAAGGACGGCACGGACGATCTCACGCTGGTGCTGCGCATGGCGGACCCTGCGAATGTCATCAAGGCCTACGAGGGCTCGGACAGGATGTTCGACACCAACCCCCGCATGCTGGTGGTGGCGGTGGGGCGGAAGGATGGCGGCTACTATCTGGCCTTTGAAAACCATACGCTTATTCCGCGCAATGTGAATTCCTTGCAGGATGACCCGCTGACGGAATCGGGTGGTGTGTCGGTCGAAAATGGCACTTTGAAGGTGACGCTCTACCTGTTCATGAGTGCCGGTGGCTGGGACACGGGCAACACCAGCTTCCGCTTCCGCATCGAGGCGGACAAGTTGCGGTTGATCGGCTATGACAGCCTGAACGTCAATCGGGGCAGCGGCGTCATCGAGGAGGTGAGCATCAACCTGCTGACGGGTAAGGTGATCCTTACCTCTGGAAGCATCTCGGAAGACGAGGGCAAGTCCACGGTGAAGCGGCTGAAGAAGAACCCGGCGGTCACCATCGAGGATCTGGGTGAGTGGGGCGAGGGGTTTGCGCCCAGCTATTGAGGCATAGCCTCCGGGTTGCACTTCCCCTTCTGTTCGGCTATAGCGCCGCCGTCGGGCAAGCGTCGTTCACCCCTGGAGGAAGGCTGGCCGGATTTATCATATCAGGAGTATACCATGTCCAAGATCGTGCAGCTCAAGGCCGCGTCGCGCGCCCGGGCAGGCAAGGGGGCCTCTCGCGCAGTCCGCCGTGAAGGCCTCGTTCCCGGTGTCGTCTATGGCGACAAAAAGGAACCCCAGCTCGTGTCGCTCGTCTACGGCGACGTCCTTCCCCACGTCCATACCGGCCGCTTCATGGCGACGCTCGTCGACCTCGAAGTCGACGGCCAGATCATCCGCGCCATCCCGCGCGACGTTCAGTTCGAACCGGTCCGCGACTTCATCATCCACGTCGATTTCCTGCGCCTCGGCAAGGATGCCCGCGTGGCGGTTGACGTGCCCGTGCACTTCAAGAATCAGGAAGCCGCTCCCGGCATCAAGACCGGCGGCGCGCTCAACATCGTCTCGCACACGGTTTCGCTTTACTGCTCGGCGAACCTCATTCCCGACGAGATCATGGTCGACCTCACCGGCCTGCAGATCGGCCAGTCGATCCATCTGTCGGAGATCATGCTGCCCGAAGGTGTAACCTCCGTTTCCAAGGAAGACGTGACGCTGTGCGCCGTATCGGCACTGGCCAAGGAAGAGGAAGCACCTGTCGAGGCTGCTGCCGAAGTTCCGGCTTCGAACCAGAAGGCTCCGGCCGCTGCCGCTGCTGCTCCGGCCAAGGGTGCCGCTCCTGCAAAGGGTGCTGCTCCCGCCAAGGGCGCTGCTCCTGCCAAGGGTGCTGCTCCTGCCAAGGGTGCAGCTCCTGCCAAGGGTGCAGCTCCGGCTGCTCCGGCGGCGAAGAAGAAATAACTCGCTCCGCCTCGGGAGGGCGACATGCACCTTCTCGTGGGGCTCGGCAATCCCGGCCCCAAATATGCGGGCAACCGGCACAATATCGGCTTCATGGCGGTGGACGAAACAGTCCGCCGTCATGGCTTTTCCCCCTGGCGCAAGCGTTTCCAGGGCGAGGTTTCCGAAGGAAGCCTTGGCGGGGAAAAGGTGCTGGTGCTGAAGCCTATGACCTACATGAACGAAAGCGGCCGCGCGGTCGGCGAAGCCATGCGCTTCTACAACGTCGATCCCGTGCAGGTGATCGTGCTTTACGACGAACTCGATCTCGAGCCTGGCAAGGTGCGGGTGAAGTTCGGCGGCGGCGCGGCGGGCCATAATGGCATCCGCTCGATGATCGCGCATTGCGGGCCGCACTTCCAGCGGGTGCGGCTGGGCATCGGGCACCCTGGCGACAAGGCACTTGTGCACCCTCATGTGCTGAGCGATTTCGCCAAGGCCGACAAGGCGTGGCTCGAACCGCTGATCGAGGCTGTTGCCGAAAATATTCCGCTTCTTGTTAAAGGCGAGGACGGCTCATTCCAGAACAAGGTTCATCTTGCCTTGAATCCCTCTCCGCGAAGCGGGGAGGGTGGCCCGCGCAGCGCGCCGGGTGAGGCAAGTTACATCACGTCAGACCCCACCCCCGGGCTTCGCCCGGACCCTCCTGCCAAGCGGAGAGGGATAAAGGAGACAGAGTAATGGGTTTCAAGTGTGGCATCGTGGGGCTTCCCAATGTCGGCAAGTCGACGCTGTTCAACGCGCTGACGCAGACGGCGGCGGCACAGGCGGCGAATTATCCCTTCTGCACCATTGAGCCGAATGTCGGCGATGTTGGCGTTCCCGACCCGCGCCTCGACGTGCTGGCGAAGATCGGAGGCAGCGCGCAGATCATTCCGACGCGGCTTACCTTTGTTGATATCGCAGGACTGGTGCGTGGCGCTTCGAAGGGTGAAGGCCTCGGCAACCAGTTCCTCGCCAATATCCGCGAGGTCGATGCGATTGCACATGTGGTGCGCTGCTTCGAGGATGGCGATATCACACATGTGGAAGGCAAGATCGACCCCATCGCCGATATCGAGACGATCGAGACGGAGTTGATGCTCGCTGATCTCGACAGCCTCGAAAAGCGCGTAGGGCCGTTGGAGAAGAAGGCCAAGACCGGCGATAAGGAAGCCAAGGAACTGGCCGACCTGATGAACCGCGCGCTGGTGCTGGTGAGGGACGGCAAGCCTGCGCGCCTCGTCGAGCGGACGCATGAAGAAGAAAAGATGTTCAAGGGCCTCGGACTGCTGTCGTCGAAGCCGGTGCTCTATGTTTGCAATGTGGAAGAGGCTGTGGCCGACAAGGGCAATAAATTCTCGGCCCTCGTGTTCAAGCGCGCAGCGGAAGAAAATGCCGTGGCCTGCGTCGTCTCCGCCAAGATCGAAAGCGAGATCGCGGTGCTGCCCGAGACTGATCAGAAGGATTATCTCGAAGCCGTGGGGCTGACCGAGCCCGGCCTCAACCGCGTGATCCGCGCAGGCTATGATCTTCTCCATCTCGTCACCTATTTCACTGTCGGCCCGAAAGAGGCCCGCGCATGGACCATCACCAAGGGCACCAAGGGGCCTGCCGCTGCGGGCGTCATCCACACCGATTTCGAGAAGGGCTATATCCGCGCCGAGACGGTTGCCTATGATGATTATGTCGTAGGCAATGGCGAAGGCGGCGCGCGCGAGGCTGGCAAGTTCCGCCTCGAAGGCAAGGACTATGTGGTGAAGGATGGCGACGTGCTGCACTTCCGGTTCGCCACATAAGGAACGGCACGCGTGGACCTGCTCCACTACGAGGATTTTCCGCAAGGGCTGGTGCTGGAGCTTGGCACCTATCACCTGTCGCGCGAGAACGTGATCGCCTATGCCTCCGAGTGGGACCCGCAGCCGATGCATCTCGACGAGGAAGCCGCGAAACATTCCGTACTCGGAGGGTTGGCGGCATCGGGCTGGCAGTCGAGTGCGATCCTGATCCGGCTGTCGGTCGATGGCTATGCCAACAAGTCCGCCGCCATGGCCTCGAACAGCATGGAAGAGGTGAAGTGGCTGAAGCCCGTTTATGCGGGCGAGACGCTGAAGGGCCGCGTCACCGTGCTGTCGCGGCGCGTGTCTTCGAAACGGCCGGAGATGGGCATTCTCAAGTGCAAATGGGAACTTCTCAATACGGCTGGCGAATTGAAGGTAGAGATCATTGGTGTTCAATTCATGGGAGTTCGCAACCCATGATCGGGCTTTATCTGGAAGAAATCGACATCGGCCGTAGCGTGGAACTCGGCAGCCATCATTTCACGAAGGACGCGATCCTTGCCTTCGCGAAACAATACGATCCGCAGCCGTTCCATCTCGATGAAGAGGCCGCCGCGAAAGGACCATTTGGCAAGCTTTCGGCGAGCGGCTGGCATACTGCTTCCGCCTGGATGAAACGCTATGTCGCCACCAACCAGGCGGCGGAAGCGAAGATGCGCGCAGAGGGCAGGGAACCCGCACCGCTCGGGCCATCGCCCGGTTTTACAAACTTGCGCTGGCTGAAACCTGTGTGCCCCAGTGACACGATTGCCTATCGCACCACGGTGACGGGTAAGCGCGAGCTGAATTCGCGGCCCGGCTGGGGCCTTGTCTTCTCGCAGAACGAAGGTTTCAACCAGGATGGCAATCTCGTTTTCAGTTTCGAAGGCAAGGTGCTGACGCCGAAGAGATCGTAGCAATTTTCGTCCGTCATTCCCGCGCAGGCGGGAACCCCCCTACTCTCTGTATTTATACACCCTGTAAGTAAGCTGGGCCCCCGCTTTCGCGGGGGTGACGGCTATAAATTGAAAACGCGCCGGTTGTGACAAGTCTGTAGGGGTTCAATGCCCCTCGAAGCTCACCAGCGTGTGGACCTTGACACCCTTGGCCTTCAGCTTCGCGGCACCGCCCAATTCGGGCAGGTCGATGACGAAGGCGGCGGACACCACTTCGCCGCCTGACTTGCGGATCAGGTCGATTGCGGCGCCAGCCGTGCCGCCGGTGGCGACCAGATCATCCACCAGCAGCACGCGGTCGCCCTTCTGGATGGCGTCGGCGTGGATCTCGATCGTGTCGACGCCATACTCTAGCGCGTATTCCTGGCCGATGACTTTCGAGGGCAGCTTGCCCTTCTTGCGGATCGGAATGAAGCCACGGCCGAGATTATGCGCGACGGCGCCGCCTAAGATGAAGCCGCGCGCCTCGATCCCCGCGACGTAGTCGATCTCGCCTTTCAGGAAAGGCCAGGCCAGTTCATCGACCGCCGCGCGAAAGCCGTGCAGGTTCGAGAGCAGGGTGGTGATGTCGCGGAACATGATCCCGGGTTTCGGATAATCCGGAATGGTGCGGATATAGCGCTTGATGTCGAAGCCGTTGCGAAGGTCCATGTATCAATCCTTTTTTTCCCTCTCCGCTTGCGGGGAGGGTGTCGAGCGTAGCGAGACGGGTGGGGAATGCCTGTCGACTGGCCCGACCCCCGCCGCGTGCGCGGCGGACCCTCCCCGCGTTTCGCGAGGAGGGATGATTATGGCCACTTCACCAGCGGCGGCATCGACGACAGGATCGACTCCACGTTGCCGCCGGTTTTAAGGCCGAAGATGGTGCCGCGATCATGTAGCAGGTTATACTCCACATAGCGGCCGCGGCGGATCAACTGCTCCTCGCGGTCGGCCTCGGTGAAGGCCTTGGCCATGTTGCGGCGGACGAGTTCGGGATAGATTATCAGGAAGGCGCGGCCCACGTCTTGCGTGAAGGCGAAGTCGGCTTCCCAGTCGCCCGAGTTGAAATGGTCGTAGAAGATGCC
>JBKJQU010000405.1:0-2849 GCA_046594995.1 Aestuariivirga sp. | reverse complement strand
ATGCAAGCGATGAATTGCAGGAACTATGCCTTGCCGGTGACAGTCCGCACCGCTGCGTCCCAGCCGGCACAAACGGCCTCCCGCTGATCTTCCGACATCTTCGGCTCAAAGATGCGGTCCACTTTCCAGCGATCGCTCAGGTCTTGCTGTTGCCATTGGCCCACACCCATGCCCGCCATATGGGCAACGCCGAGCGCGGTACGCTCAAGCTCAACCGGACGGCGCACTGGAATGCCAAGGATATCGGCCTGGAACTGGCAGAGCAGATTGTTACGCGTTGCGCCGCCATCTACCTTCAATTCAGCAATCGGCAGGCCACCGGCCTTCAGCGCTTCGACATTGTCGCGCGTCTGGTAAGCCATGGCCTCAAGTCCGGCACGCACCACATGGGCGCGGTCCGTTTCAAGCGTGAGGCCAACGATACCCGCCTTCGCCTCACGCACCCAGTGCGGCGCGCACAGTCCTGCAAAGGCCGGGACGAAATAAACGCCGCCATTGTCGGGCACCTGGGCAGCCACTGCCTCGATGTCTTCGCCATCGCCCAGGACACCCAGCCGGTCGCGCAGCCACTGCATGGTCTGCCCACTGTGGAAGACCACGCCTTCGGCCTCATAGTCCGTGCGGCTGCCGATGGTCCAGCCGACACTCGCGGTCAGGCCCTTGAGCACGGAAGGCCTCGCGCCCGTATTGGCGGTCAACACGCCCGCCGTACCAAAAGTGTTCTTGACGGAGCCCGGCTTGAAACAGGCCTGACCAAACATGCCGGCCTGCTGGTCCGCCATGATGGCGGTGATCGGCACGGCGGCACTGCCGGGAACGCCCGTATCCCGCGGGTCCATTTCGCCGAAGGCAAATGAAGATGGATGTGCGGGCGGAAAAAGCGCCATGGGAATGCCGCATGCGGCACAGATTTCCTCATCCCAGGAAAGACTGTCGAGCGCGAAAAGTGCGGTGCGCGACGCTTCGCTGTGATCGGTCGCATGCGTCCTGCCGCCGGTGAGGTTCCACACCAGCCAGCTGTCCACCGTCCCCGCGGCAAGTTCGCCCCTCTCTGCGCGCGCCCTTACGCCCGGAACATTTTTGACCAGCCAGGCGAGTTTCGCCGCGCTGAAAAAAGAGTCGTTGAAGAGGCCGGTACGCTCGCGCACCAACTGGTCTAGCCCATCGACCTTCCAACGCGCTACGATCGCATCCGTCTGCTTCGACATCCACATGATGGCGGGATAGACGGGCTCGCCCGTCTTCCGATCCCAGATCATGCAGGTTTCGCGATGCGTGGTCACGCCGATCGCGGCGATGTCATTTGTGGTGACGCCCGCCTTCGCCATGGCGGCCTCCATGCTAGCGCGCTGCGCCTGCCAGAGCGCGATTGGATCCAGCTCGACCCAGCCGGTGCGCGGGAAATTGGGCACCACCGGGTTGCGCGCCTCGGCAACGATGCGGCCTTCGGGATCGACAAGGACCGCGCGGGCACTGGTTGAGCCTTCGTCAAGCGCCATCACATAAGTCTTGCTCATGCGATGGCTCCGGTATCGGTCCTGACGACGCCGATCCCGGACCGCCCCGGCACGGCAAGGTGCGAGAGCCACTGCTCATAACCCTTGATTTCAGCGGCACGCCGCTGAGCGTCCCAGCCAAAGCTGCGGCCCAGGAGATCGGCGATGGCGTGTACGGATTCGAGCCCGTGGCCGGGTGCAAAGGCGAGGAGCACGCGGCGCGCCATCACATCGGCGAGGCTCCGCGCGAATTCATGCCGCATTGAGAAAACCATTTCTGCTCCAATGGCTCCGGTTGCCTCATGCACCACTTGCAGCAGAAATTGATCCGCCCTGGCCTCCTCGACGACATCGCGCGCACGGCCACCATAAAGGCTGATCAGGCGGCGAATGCTTTTACCCGAAAGGCCGAGCCCTGCGAGATAGCGGGAAAGTTCCGCCTCATCGAATGCGGCACCCGGAAAGGGGAGGTTCGCCGTCTTGCAAGGCGGGCTCTTGCGGCCAAGCCTGTTGAACACGTCATCGACAGCATCTTCTGCAAGTTGGCGGAAGGTGGTAAGCTTGCCCCCCACCACGGTAACAAGCCCGGGCAGGCTGGGTGCATGGTCATGCAACACATGGCTCCGCGGGATCTTCGCTTCGACGACGCCGGGCGCATAGGGCAAGGGCCGCACGCCCGAGAAGGTATAAAGCACATGATCGGGTGTCAGCCCTGCTTCTGGAATGAGCTGGTTCACTTCTCCAAGGAGGTAATCCATCTCGGCAGCATTGCAGCGCGCCTTGTCCGGATCATCGTCGAAGCGGATGTCGGTGGTGCCAATCATGTAGCGGCCCATCCAGGGGATCACGAGCACAAGGCGGCTGTCGGTCTTCGACTCATAGTAGACGACGTCCTTCGGCGCGCCGGGGAACGGATCGACGATAAGATGGCTGCCCTTGGTGCCACCGTTCAGTCGTGGCTGGGGCGTTGCATTGCGTCTGAAAATGCGGTCGATCCATGGGCCCGCCACATTCAGCACCACCGGCGCCCGGACCTCGTGCAGTACGTCCGTCTCTAGGTCACGGTATCTGACACCCGCAACGCGCCCATCCTTCATGATGGGTTCCTCCACCCGCGCCTTGGTGTGGAGCACCGCGCCATCTGCCACGGCAGCGACGCCAAGCTCAACGCAGAGGCGCTCGGCAAATTCGACCTGGCCTTCAGTGAAGACGGCAGCCCCGCCCAACCCGCCGCACGCGATGCCCGGAAAGCGGCGAAGGGTTCCCTCGGTGTTCAGGATTTCGTGCCCTCCGGTGCGTTTGTCGAAGGAGAGAATGTCATAGATCATCATGCCAAGGCGGATGAGCCAGGCC
>JBKJQU010000340.1:0-15216 GCA_046594995.1 Aestuariivirga sp. | reverse complement strand
CACTGCCGAAGTCCGTTTCATTTATGACAACGACAACTTCACACTCTACTTTGATGTCGACGGCAGCGGTGCAGAAGCATCTGTCCTGGTTGCCACGCTGCAGATCGGAGCGGTTGTTACTGCAAGCGACATCTTGCTTGTTTGAGGCTCGGCCATTCCACTGAATTGGGCAATCATTGGGTGGGCATGCCACGCATTCGCATAGCGTGTGATCAACGGAATCTGCAGAGAAACTGACTTCACATTATAGCACTGGGCCACGCTTCAAAAGCCCGGCCCGAGGTTCGTTATATGCCATCGCTCCTCAAACAGGTCGCCCCAGCGCTAAGCAGATTCGGTCTCATCCGAGGGACTTCCCACCCCGTGCCCGGCATCAACATCCGGCTTGCCAATTCCGCTGCCGCGGTCCATGTCGCTGGGGAATCCTCCAACCGTTGAAGGTTATCACGCCATGCTCACGACGATCCCCGGCTTGATGGAGGCGGTGCGCGCCCGCTTCGCTCATGTAGACTCCTGCCCCTTCGAAGGCCCACGCGTGTTCTTTGAGAATGCCGGCGGGGCGTTGCACCTGAAAGCTGTGGTCGAGACCACAACGCTTTATGCCAGCCTCCCTGACAATCAGGGTCGCGATAATGCTGCATCGAAGGCGTTGATGTCTGTGATCGACAAGGGCAAGGGCGACATGCGCAGCTTTTTCAATGCGCCAGAGGGTCAGGTCTTCGTCGGAGAAAGCGGTACCGAAGTGCTGTTCCGCCTCATTCGCACCGCAGCCGTGGGCGCTGCCAAGGGCGGCATTATGCTGTCCACGACCCTGGAGCATCCCGCGTCTCGCAGTGCCATGGCGCGGTGGGCTGAAGTGACGGACCGGCCCCATATTTTCGTTGCGCACGACGATGCGACAGGTACGGTCGACGTTGATGCCTATCGCCGCCACATCACCCCGGACGTGCGGGTGGCAACAATCGTTCACACTTCACCGGTGACCGGCATGTCCACAGACATTGCCGCTATCGCTGCGGCCATACGCGAGACTTCGCCGGACTGCTTCATCATCGTCGATGGTATCCAGCACGCCAGCCATGGCCATGTGGACATCAAATCCTATGGCATCGAAGGTTATGCTGTTTCGCCTTATAAGGTCTTTTCGCGCCACGGCTACGGCATCGGATGGGCCTCCGACCGTCTGACGGCGTTTGCGAAGGACGTGGTGGCAGGCGGCTCTCCAACAAGCTGGGAAATGGGCACACGCGATACAGGAGCCTATGCGACCTTCTCTGACGTGGTGGACTATCTCGTCTGGCTCGGCGGGCATTTCACCACGAACCACAACCGGCGCACCCGTATCGAGGCAGCGGCGAAGGCCATCCACGATCACGAGCAGTCGCTGGGGCGGGCAATGCTTCATGGCACCGGAAATCTCCGCGGCTTGTCGGAAATTCCCGGTCTGGCCATCATCGGTGGCGTTGAGAGCACGGGACGCGAGGGCGTCGTTTCCCTCAGCTACAGCAAAATGAAGTCAGAAGATCTCGTAGCGTTCCTGAATGCGCGCGGTGTGCGGACCCATACCCGCAAGGCCGACCATTACAGCGGCAACGTTCTGATACCGCTGGGCTTGGATTCCTGCGTCCGCGTGTCGTTCAACCATTACAATACCGAGGCCGAGGTTGCGCAGTTCCTCACTGCCGTCAACGAGGTGGCAGCGAGCTGATCCTCAGCGCCTGCCGCTGCGGTTTCACGCCAGCGACACTGCTCTTGCATGTTGCTCGCAAAATTCACTGGTGCTTCAGCGCAGCCGACGACCTGTTTCGTCCAGGAGCTGGCAGTCGGCTGGACTTATGGTAACGGAAACTGTCTCGCCTTCCCGCCAGACGCGGTCGTCGATCGTCGAATTGGACTGGAGCCTGATGCCGCCGGCGTCGATGAAATAGGCAGCAGTGCCGCCAAGGTAGGAGGCTGAAACGATTTTTCCAGCCATGGTTCCGGCGCCAGCGCCGCTGCTTCCGACTACGACCTTCTGTGCACGGACGACCACGGTGACCAGAGCTCCTTCCCGCGCGGTGGCCGGTGCAATCGCCAGCATTTCTGGTCCTTCTTTAATGCGGATCGCAACGTTGCCGTTCCTGATTGCAGTGATGCGGCCGGGAAGAAGGTTTGACTGGCCGAGAAAACTGGCAACGAAGCGCGATTCCGGCCGGCGGTAGACATCCTCCGGTGTTCCAAGCTGCTCTATCTCGCCCTTGTTCATGACCACAATCCGGTCCGACATGGCAAGCGCCTCTTCCTGGTCGTGCGTGACGAAGATCGTGGTGATGCCAACCTCGCGCTGAATGATCTTGAGTTCGGTGCGCATCTCTTCTCGCAGGTTCGCATCGAGTGCCGAGAGCGGCTCATCAAGCAGCAGGACATCCGGCTCGATGACGATGGCGCGCGCTAACGCTATACGCTGCTGCTGGCCGCCGGAGAGTTCAGACGGCAGTTTCTTTTCCACCCCTGGCAGCCGCACCATGTCGAGCGCGCGCTTCACCTTGTGCGCGATCGCAGATTTTTCGACGCTGCGGTACTTCAGTCCAAAGGCGATGTTATCGTATACGGACTTATGCGGAAACAGCGCATAATTCTGGAACACCAGCCCGATGTTGCGCTTGTGGATCGGAACATTATCAATGCGGCGGCCCGCGACGATAATCTCACCTCCCGTCGGCTGCACGAGACCGGCGATCGACCGCAGAATCGTGGTCTTGCCACACCCGGAAGGCCCGAGCAGCGTCACGAATTCGCCCTTGATAACCGTCAGGCTTACATCCTTCACCGCAACGAAACTGTCGTAGGCAAGCGTCACGCGTTTCAGTTCGACGGCGGCGGCTGATGTCATGATCCACTCTGATGATCGAAAGAACTCCCCACCCGCTCGGGGTGGGGAGGTGTCGTGTTCAACGGCAGGCGTAGGCCCTTAGCCGCCCTTGGAGATTCGGTCCCACTGCTTGGTCCAGGCATCGACATTGGCTGCCCAGTAGTTGGGATCGGCAAAGGTCAGTGCTTTCATGCTTCCCGTGGGATCGAAGGCGGGCATGGCCTTGATCTTGTCGGTGAGCTGTACCTTCGTCGGGTCTAGCGACGGCGGATAGTTCTGGCCTTCGGCGACGGCAATCGCTGTCGCGGGGTCCAGCATGAAGTTTACAAGCTCTTCGCACTCCTGCATGGGCGAACCCTTGAGGATCAGCATGTCTTCCATCCAGGCGTAGGACTTGACCGGATCGAGATAGCCAATGGGAGAGCCCTGCTGCTGCAGCGCCGCAACGCGGCCCGACCATGCATCGGTGACGACGATTTCTTCCTTGGCAAGGAGATCCATCAGTTCCGCGCCAGACGACCAGTACTTCTTCACCATGTCGCGCTGTTCGCGGATCTTTGCCCACACGGTTTCGATGTCGGTGACGTTGTTTGGGTCCTGTCCTGTCTGCAATGCTGCATACCAGACGCGGGTGACCATGTCGCCATAGCCGCCGATCTTGCCCTGGTACTTGGGATCGACCAGAAGCATCGCTCCCTTTTCCTTGGCCTCAGCTTCGGAAATAACCTTCGTGTTGTAGGCGATGCCGGTTGTGCCGTAATCGTAGGGAATACCGGAGAGCTTCGGCGTCATCTTGCGGAACGGCTCGATCATCGCGGGCATGACGAATTGCATGTTCGGGATGTTGGCTTCGTTGATCTCGCTGACGAGGCCGCCGTCGACGTAGCGCTTGTAATACTCGACGCCCGACGAATGAATGATCTGGAACTCACCGGGATTGGCGGTCTTCACTTTGGTGAGAATTTCGCTTTCGTCACCAAAGGTGCCTTGCGTGACCTTGATCCCGGTCTTGGCGGTGTAGGGTTGGAAGGCATACTTGTCGATCGCCTCCTGAACCACCCCGCCCCAGCCATCGAAGCGGACTTCCTGCACTGCAGCCAGCGCGGAGGGTGCCCAGCGGAGCCCCAGACCCGCAGTGGCGGCCGCTGCGGCGGTGAGGCCGAGGAAGCTGCGGCGTTCGAGGCCGCCGTTCATGTAACGGTCGTGAAGGCGCTCGAGGCGCTTTGTCGTTGTCAGTTTCATGTTCATCCTCCTTGTGTGGTTCAACGCCCGCTGCGCGCCAGATAGCGGGCAAGCCCGCCACCGATAAGCGGCAGCCCCACGGTTACGATAATCATCAAGGTGCCCAGTGCGTTGATTTCAGGGCTGATGGAGACTTTGAGCATCGACAGGATCTGCGTCGGCATGGTCTCGACGCCAGAAGGGCGCCAGAACATGCTGGCTGTGATGTTGTCGAAGGATATCGTGAAGACCAGCAGCATGCTGGCGACAATGGCCGGCATCAGCAGCGGCAGCGTGATTTCGCGGAAGGTATGCCAGCGGTTGGCGCCAAGCGACATCGCCGCCTCCTCATAGACGCGCTTGATGCCGATGAGCCGTGCCTGCACGACCAGCACCACATAGGGCAGCGCCAGCATGATGTGGCCGAGGACCAGCAGCCACAGGGTGCGCGGCTGGTGGGCCCAGCGCATGAGCAACAGAAGCCCCACGCCCAGAACCGTTTCAGGCACAAGTGCCGGCGCGATGAGGATGGTGTTCACCCACTCCTTGCCGGGAAATTCATAGCGGACCAGCGCCAGGGCACCCATCACGCCCAGTACCGTGCAGATGAGAGACGTGATAATCGCGACCCAGATCGACGTCTGGAAAGCGCGGAGAACCGCATCGTTTTCCATCAGTTTGTAGTACCAGCGGAAGCTCAACCCCGTCATCGGGAAGCCGCCGAACTGTGAGTCGTTGAAGGATAGGATGACCACGGCGATGATCGGCGCGAACATGAAGACATAGACGAGGACGGTAATGGCTTGCACCGCGCGCCAGCCAACTCCCCTGTTCTCAGCGATGACACTCATGAGCTCAGTCCCTTGAACACACGTGACAGGCCCATGTAGCGGCTGTAGATCGCGGCGACGATGCCCAGCAGTACCAGCAGCACGAGCGACAGGGTCGATCCCATGGGCCAGTTGAGCTGCCCCATGATCGTATCGAAGATGACATTGCCGAACAGCGCATCACGGGTCGAGCCAAGTATTTCCGGCGTCACATAACTGCCTGCAGCCAGCACGAAGCACAGCAGCAGTCCTGCCATGAGGCCTGGCAGCGAAAGCGGAAGTACAACTTCACGAAAAGCCTGCCATGCCGTGCAGCCCAGCGTTCGGGCCGCAGAGATGAGGTTGCGGTCGATCCCTTCGATGCTGACATAGACGTTGAGGATCATATAGGGCAGCAGGAAATGAATCATACCCATGATCACAGCGCCCTCCGTGTACAGCAGGCGCAGCGGCTCGGAGATGATGCCCGACTTCAGCAGCAGCACATTGATGATCCCCTGCTCGCCCAGAATGTGAATCCATGAAAACGTGCGGATGGTGAAGCTGATCCAGAACGGCACGATCAGCAGGAGCAGCAGCATCCACTTGTGTTTGTAACGGGTCATGGCGATGAAATATGCGGGCGGATAACCCAGTAGCGCGCAGAGCATCGCGGTGATCGCCGCAACCCGCACCGTCTTCCACAGGAACATGTGATAGAAACTGTCGGTTAAAAATTCACGCCAGTTTGCGGTGGTGTAGACTTTCCTTTCCACGCCCGCGGTCACGAACTCGTAGAACGAGAACACCAGCATGATGATGATGGGCAGGATCATCAGCAAAAGGAGCGTCAAGAGCGCAGGTGACAGCAGCAGCCACGGCCTGCGGCGATCCGCTGCGGACTGGAACACCGCGCTCAAAGCTTCCTCCCGTGAATTCTCACACCGAGGAAAATTGCGAGGCTGCACAGGTTAGACGTCACGTCATGTACCTACCATTTACGGCATGCTGGGTGCTTTCCAATGTCGTGTCAACCACTTGCAAAGCAGGCTGTGTGTTGGCACAACCCTCCCATGTCCTGCTGTTTGTTGACACGAGGTAATGGGCTTCATCTTCTAGCGGAACGCAAATGATAGCATTCCTGACATCGGCCGTGCCCGAGGCGCTGGCCCCGCGCCGTCCCTTCATCAAGATGCAGGGCCTCCGCAATCATTTCGTGTTCCTGGACCAGCGTCGCGGAGCGCCTGCATTGTCTGCTGGGGAGATCATCCGAATCTGCGACGTTCATGTGGGAGTGGGTGCGGAACAGGTCATCACCATCGAGAACCCGTCCGCAGAGGCTCTTGGCAAAGATGCCCATGCCGCCATGCGTATCTTCAACATCGATGGACGGGAAGCAGGCGCCTGCGGAAATGCCACGCGCTGCATGGCCCATCTGATGTTCGAGGAGACCGGCCGTGACGAGGTCACTATCGAGACGCTTGGCGGGTTGCTGGTCTGCCGCAAGGCGGGTGGCAATGACGTGAGCGTGACGCTTGGGCCGATTTCGATGGACTGGCAGGGCATACCTGCGTCCGGACCGTGTAACACCGGCAATCTGCCCATCGAGAGCGGACCGCTAAGAAACGGCATGGGGCTTCACATTGGCAATTCGCATGCAGTTTTCTTTGTGGATGACTTCGACGCGATCGAAATTCCTGCGGTGGCGCCTGCGATTCAGAACAGTCCTCTTTTCCCCGAGGGCGTGAACGTCGGCGTCGCGCAGGTGATCGATGGCAAGACGATCAAGCTTGCTGTCTGGGAACGCCCTGGCATGTTGACTCAAGCTTGCGGCACTGGGGCATGTGTTGCGGCCTATGCGGCGCGCTTGCGCGGACTGGTGCAGCAAGATGACATTACCGTTCACTTGCCGGCGGGCCCCCTCATGATCAGGCTGCTCGCGGACAAATACGTGGAGATGACCGGGCCGGTGGAGGTCTGCTGCGTGGGCTATGTGTAACGAGCCAAGGCAGCACTTATTTGGCGGTGGCCTTTGCTGAAAGCTCTGTCACTGGAAGTGTCCGCTCCACGTACCAGCCGGGCTCATTCACCTGCCGCAGAATGGCAGGAATGATTTCGCGGAAGGCCGCGGCAATGCTTTGATATGGCGGCGGGCAACAGGGCTTGATCTCTTCATGCAGTTGAGGGAGCGCATGATAGGGCACCATCGGGAACATATGATGCTCGATGTGGTAGTTCATGTTCCAGTACAGAAAGCGCATCACCGGGTTCATGTAGACGGTGCGGCTATTCAGGCGGTGGTCGAGAACGTCTTCTGCGAGGCCAGCGTGCTGCGTGAGGCCGGTGACGATGTGCAACCATGCGCCGTACATGGTGGGCAAGGGACCGGCCAGAAGCATGGGGATGATCGATCCAGTTGCGATCGACAGCGCGATTACCGCGATGTGGATCCCTAAGAAAATCCTTGCGGTGAGATAGACTTTTTGCCGCTCCGATTTCGGTACGAAAGTGGCCTCCTCCGCACCGATTTTCCCCAGTGAATGGTTCAACAGGCTTTTGACCGTGCTGATGACTTGCGGAATGCCGAAGAACATTCCGATCACTTTCAGTACCACGGTCGGGCGCATCACAGCGATTTCGGGATCGCGGCCCACGATAATCGTATCGGTGTGATGGCGCGAGTGGCTCCAACGCCAGACGGTAGGTTCGCGCATGATCATGAAACAAGCAACGTAATACACTGCGTCGTTCATCCATGTTGTCTTGAAGGCGGTGCGGTGACCGCATTCATGCCAGCGCGAGTCCGACGACGAGCCGAAGAGCACGCCATAGGCGAGGAAGAACGGAAGAGCTGCCCAGGTGGGCCAAAAATAGATGCCAAGCCAAGCGCTGACCACGAAGGCCGCGATCCAGATCAGCGTATCGCGGATGGCGGGACCATCCTTCCGCTGCATTAGTTCCTTCATGCGCTTCCGCGGCACAGGTGCCTGATACCACGTCGCAGAGGCAAGCCCCTGCTCCACGGCATGGCGGGACTCCCGCCCGACGAGGCTATAGTCGCGCGGTACGAATGGCATGTTCAAGACCTGGTCGCCTACCCAATGCGTGATGGATTTGGTCGGAAAGAATTATGCACCACTTGCTCCATGCCTGCCGAGGAAGCGCCGGAGCACGGGATAGTACAACGGTGCATCCTCATAAAACGGCAAGTGGCTGCTGTTGGGGAAAACATGCAATTCCGCGTTAGGCAACCGGAGCTTCATTTCGAGCGCGCAGGCAGGCGTCTGTTCGTCATGCTGGCCAACCGTGATCAAGGTTGGAACGGTGATCTTGTGAAGGTCATTCAGCCGGCTCCAGTGCCGGATGTTGCCGATATAGAGAAACTCATTAGGACCCTGGATCGCGCCGTATGGCGCCATGTTCCAGTCTTTTAGCGAGCGCTGGACTGGTGCGGGAGGTTCCGACAGGCGGCAGACGTGGCGGTAGTTCAGGATTGTTATCGCGGCCATGTATTCCGGATGGTCGAAGCGGCCTTCGGCCTCATGGCGCTGCATCATGGCGACGGCCTCGGGACCGAGCGCCGCCTTCAGCCGGTCGAGTTCGAAGCGGAGCTGCGGCATGTCCGCCACGGTACTGCTGAGTATCAGTGAATCCAGTGCATCCGGATAAGTCAGCGCATATTCAATCGCCTGCCAGCCGCCCCATGAATGGCCGAGAAGATGAATGCGGCCGAGTCCCAAAGCCTTTCGGACGGCTTCAGTTTCCCGGACGTAGCGCTCAAGGGTCCAGAGCGAGGCATCGGTTGGCCGGTCGGAAGCGCCACAGCCGAGCTGGTCGAAGGCGATGACGCGGAAACCTTGGTCAATGAAACAGGAGTGCGCCTCGCGCAGATAATCGCAGGGCAAACCCGGACCGCCGTTGACGCAGAAGAGTACATTCCTGCCGGAGCCGAAGCTGTAAGCGGCAAGTTTATAGCCGTCGACTTCGACGGCAATCCGGTCGTCTGGTTCTATTTCGCGCCACATGATCTTACGCCTTCAAGGATGGTAAAACTGCTGACAGCATAGATCAAGCCCGTTGCGCAGCGGAAGAGATGCTTCAACCTTGATTTGCCACTTTGACAGAATACCCGCCAGGTGCATAGCTTCCACAGGCATCTCTGCATCAAACAAATGAAGCCCGAAAGCTGCACTATGCTCATTAACACCAAATTCCATGCTGCTATTCTTGCCTTGCTCTGGAGCGTGTTCGTCATCTTCTGTGCGCCTGCGCAAGCCAAGCCAACTTGGTCGGCATTCTATGAGGGAACGGCGGCCCAGGCCGCTCTGCTGCCGGGCACACTCCTCAAGTATGAGCCAGTCCGGCTGACTGCGTTCTACCGAGCCAAGGCGTGGCGCATCCTGTACGCAACGCGTGATTACAAAAATCGTCCGTTGCTGGGGTCGGGAGTTGTCGTCCTGCCGGACTATGCAGCGAAGTTACCGGGTGATCGCACGGTGGTGGCCTTTGCGCATCCCACGGTCGGTGTAGCACGGCATTGCGCTCCATCGGCCCGCAAGAGTCCGACTGCATTCATCCTTGGCCTGAATAAGCTTGTTGCCAGCGGGCACATCGTCGTCGCAGCGGATTATCCGGGGCTTGGAACCTATGGGCCTATCGGCTACCTGGTGGGTATTGGTCAAGCAAATGCGGTGATCGACTCGGTGCGGGCAGCGCGCGAGATTCCGGGGGTGGGCGGCGGCAGCCGATATGCGCTGTGGGGATATTCGCAAGGCGGGCACGCTGCTTTATTCGCGGCGCAGACAAGCGCAAGGTATGCGCCCGAGTTGAAGCCTGTAGGAGTTGTAGCAGCAGCACCACCCACCGATCTGGCTGGCCTTCTGACCGCCGATCTCAATAGCCTCGAAGGCCGCATTCTAACAAGTTTCACGCTCGGTTCGTGGTCGGCAAAATATGGCTTTGCGCTTGAGACCCTGGTCAATGCGCAGACAATCAGCACCATCAACGACATCAACACCAACTGCATAGATGACTTTTCGGGCCAACTCGATACGCTGAAAGCGCACAAGCAGCTCGAAAAGCAGTTCCTGATGCGAAACCCTCTCAAGGCGCCAGGCTGGCGCGATGCGCTTACCGACAACTCCCTGTTCAGTTATTCAGGTTCTATTCCGGCGCTCATTCTGCAGGGCGAGAGCGACAAACTTGTGCATGCTCCCGTTACCATGCAGTTCGTAAGGGCAGCTTGCAGGCACGGAGCCAGGATCAAGTACGAGAGTTACAAGGCCACGGGCCACGCAGGTGTTGCGAAGGCCAGCGTCCGTTCAGCTGTCGGCTGGATCAATGCGAGGTTCAAGGGCAGTGCACCGCCGGTGTCTTGCCGCTGACGAAACGTTTACTTGAAGCGGATGCCTACGTCTCTGGCGCAGGCACCCCTCAGAATGGTGATCAGCGCTCGCGCCATGCGTACTCGATCTGGTCGCGGAGCGGCTTTAGCAGATAAGACAGTGGCGAACGTGCACCGGTCTGGATGAAGGCCTCGGCCGGCATGCCGGGCTTTAGCTGCTTTCCTTCGAGGCGCGCCAGTTCACCCTTCGAGATCCGGATGCGGATGTCGTAAAACGGCGGAGTTTCGGCATTAATGCGCGTCGTATCCGCCGCCACGCTGAAGACTTCCGCCCAGAGTTCAGGCGTCGTGTGCGAATTGAACGAGGCGAAGCGGATCTGTGCCTTCTGCCCTTCCGAAATCTGCTCGATGTTCTGCGGCTTGATCTGCGCCTGCAGCACCAGTTCGTCGGCCTCGGGCGCAATCATCATCAGGGGTTCGGCGGGCGTGATGACGCCGCCCTCGGTGTGAACCATGAGTTGATAAATCGTGCCGGTAATCGGGGCCTTGATAACCATGCGGTTCAGCCTTGCCTGCGCGGCGAGCCGGCGTTCTGTCAGTTCGGCAACACGACCCTCGGTCTCGCGCAGTTCGAGCAAGGCCTGCGAGAGGAATTCCTCGCTGATCTGGAGAATCTGAATCCTGATTTCTCCGCTCTTGCTCTTGGCAGCAGCGCGCGAGCCGATGAGTTCGCCGCGTTCACCCTCAAGCCGCGCCTGTTCGCGTTCCATCGACATGACACGGCTGTTCGGTGTGAGGCCCTTTTCCTTCAGGCCCCTCAGGTCGACGAGTTCACTCTTGATCAAATCGATCTGGCGTTCCTTGGCCTCGATCTGTGCGGTGATGCCATCGATCTGTTCGCCGATCTGACCGATCTGCTGGTTGAGCTGATCGAACTTGCCCTTCATCGCTGCCAGTCTCACGCCGTGAAGCTTGACCTGGCCCGCCATAACCTTCCCGACTGACGGTTCCGACCGGCGCGCTTCAAGTTCTTCCGGGAAGATCACCTCGGGGCTGTCGTCGCGCTGTGCTTCGAGCCGTGCACGCTTTGCCAGTGCCTCGACCAACAATGAGTCGAGGATGCCCAGTTCGGACCGGGTGTCGGTGTCGTCGAGTTCAATCAGGTCCTGTCCAGCCGACACGCGTTCGCCATCCCGCACAAGGATCTTGCGGACAATGCCTCCGTCCTTGTGCTGTACGCGCTTGGCATTGCTCTCGGCGATGATCGTGGCCGGCGCGATGACGGCACCGTTGAGGCTGGTCAACACCGACCATGCGCCGCCGACGCCGACAATCGCCAACACCGACAGGTATCCGGCCAGTTGGAAGCGACGAAGTGATCTGTCCGTTGAAAATGTCTTCATGGTCAATTGGCCTCGCTCTGTGCCGGTGCGTTCAGGCGCTCGACATTGCCCTGTGCCGTGGTCGGACGGACCATGACCTTCCGCATGATTTCCTCGCGCGGCCCAATCGCCGCCATCTTGCCATCGGCCAGAACCAGCATCTTCGGAATGGCGGCAAGAGCGCTTGGCCTGTGAGCAATGACGACAACCGCCGCGCCGCGTTGCATGGCCTGGCGGATTGCAAAATCGAGAGCTGCCTCGCCTTCGGCGTCGAGAGCGGAATTGGGCTCGTCCAGAACCATCAGTTTCGGTTCCCCATAAAGAGCGCGCGCAAGTGCAACACGCTGGCGCTGGCCGGTAGACAGTCTCGCACCATTTTCGCCAAGAGGCGTGTTGTAGCCATCCGGCAGGCGCATGATGAGATCGTGGACGTTTGCCAGCTTGGCTGCCTTCACGATGTCGTCGGGATCTGCATTCGGCTGGAAGCGCGAGATGTTCTGCGCCGCCGAACCATCGAACAGCTGCACATCCTGCGGCAGATAGCCGATCATGGCGCCGAGCTCGTCTGCTTCGCGCTGGTCGAGGGTTGCGCTGTCGAGGCGCACATGTCCGCGGGTTGGCTGTATGATGCCGACAAGTGCACGTGCCAGTGTAGATTTTCCGGCGCCGGTGGGACCGATGACGCCGATGCCTTCACCAGGTTCAACGGTGAAGGTGATGCCCTGCAGAAGCGGCTTTTCAACGCCCGGCAGTTGCACAATCAGGTTTTCGACAGCGAGGCGGCCCTGCGGTTCGGGCAATTTCATCAGCGCCTTGTCGCGCGGGATTGTGCTCAACACCTGCGCGAGGCGCTCACGCGCCTTGCGGAAGCCGAGAAATTGCTGCCAGTTGGCGACAGCCTGCTCCACCGGGGCCAGTGCCCGCGACATGATGATCGACGATGCAATCATCGCACCCGGCGTGATTTCGCCGAGAATGGCGAGGTATGCGCCAAGCGCCAGCATGCCCGACTGGACGAAAAGGCGGAGAACGCGCGATGCGGCGCCCAAAAGACCGCCCGCGTCGTTGGCGACAGTCTGGTGATCGAGTGCCGTCTGCTGGACCTCGATCCAGCGATTGCGCATCGTGCCCGTCATGCCAAGCGAATGAAGGGCTTCCGAATTGCGGCGGCCCTCGTCGGTCATCACGGCAGCCTTGATGCTGGCTTTTGTCGCTTCCTGCATCGGGCCGCGCGTCGCACGCTCCGACAGCACCGCCAGAACGAAGATCATGGCCGCTGCCGCCAGTGAGGCAACGCCCAGCATCCAGTGCATGAGGAATATGATACCAATGTAGAAGGGCATCCACGGAATATCGAAAAAAGCGAAGGGGCCCTGTCCCGAAAGATACTGGCGCACTGTCGAAAGGTCATTCAGCGGTTGTGCACCTACACCCGGCGTTTTGCGCAGGGCATGAATCGTGACAGCGTCGAAGACCCGGCCCCTCAGCTTTTCCTCGATCTTTCGGCCCAGGCGGACCATCAGGCGGGAGCGCAGGTATTCCATAAACCCATAGTAGGCATAAAGCGCTGCGACGATGATGATCAGTGCGATCAGGGTTGGAACGCTTCCCGATGCCAATACCCGGTCATAAACCTGGAGCATGAACAACGGTCCTGTCAGCATCAGGACGTTGACAATGCAACTGAAAACGCCTGCTGCAATCAAAGTGCTGCGGCTTGCTTCATAGACCTCACTGATTTCGTCAGGTCCTGCAGTTCCGAGTTGTGGCGCCATGGTGCTTTCGATCGATTCGCGGGTATCGCCATCTGTATACACAAGATGTCAATAATCTGTTCAACAGGGCTTTTACGGGACACCGTGGCAGCGGCTGATGCATGGTGCGCCCGCCCGCAACGGGCCTTGTTCGGCAAGTGGAATTGCGCCTAATGTCCGCCCGCTTTGAATTGGGAGGGACGGAATGGATATTCTCGTTATTGGCGGCGGCGGAATGGTTGGCGTGAAACTGATCAACCGGCTGGCGGCTGACGGCAGCCTGGCTGGCAAGCCGATAACCAAGATCATCCGGCAGGATGTGGTGCTCGCCCCTCCTCCGCCTGCCTCGTCCTTTCCCATCGAGACTCTGATTGGTGACCTTTCGACCCCCGGTGAGGCCGAAAAGCTGATTGCCCTGAAACCGGACGTCATTTTCCATCTGGCGGCCATTGTCTCTGGCGAAGCCGAGGCCGATTTCGAGAAAGGCTACCGCATCAATCTTGATGGAACGCGGTACCTGTTCGAAGCGATCCGCAAGGTTGGCAGTGGCTACAAGCCGAAGGTTATCTTCACATCTTCCATCGCGGTGTTCGGTGCTCCCTTCCCGGAAGCGATCGGCGATGAATATTTCACGACGCCTTTGACCAGCTACGGTACGCAGAAGGCGATCTGCGAGTTGCTTCTGTCAGATTACTCGCGCCGCAGCTTTTTTGACGGCGTGGGCCTGCGCTTCCCAACGATCTGCGTCCGCCCCGGAAAGCCGAATCTTGCCGCATCAGGCTTTTTCTCGAACATCATCCGCGAGCCGCTTGCAGGCCATGAGGCGGTGCTTCCCGTTGGCGAGGATGTGCGCCACTGGCATGCCTCGCCACGCTCCGCCATCGGCTTTCTGATCCATGCCGCGACGATGGATACCGCCAAACTCGGCAACCGCCGCATCGTGACGCTGCCCGGCATTTCCTGCACCGTGGGCGAGCAGATCGAGGCGTTGCGCAAGTTGGCCGGCGACAGGGTCGTGGCACGCATCCGCCGCGAACCCAACGAAACCATCATGAAGATCGTTTCCGGCTGGCCGCGCAATTTCAACGCCAGGCGCGGGCTGGAACTGGGCTTCATCTCCGAAACCAGCTTCGAGGACATTATCCGCGTTCACATCGAGGACGAACTGGGCGGAAAGATCGCCTGATAATGAAAACGGCCACGATCGGGCAGCTGGCGGCATATAGTACCGCCCTGCTCTTGGCCTCCGGCGGCAATGCTGCCTCAACCGAGGCTGCCACCTGGGCAATACTCCATGCTTCGGCACATGGCGTGGACAGCCACGGTATAAGGCTTCTGCCGTGGTATGCCGAGTGCCTGCGCACCGGGCTGGTGAAGGGTTCACCCGATATCAAGGTCTCGCAGCCGCGTCGGGCTGTGGTAGTGGTGGATGCCGATGGTGGCATGGGGCATGTCGCCATGTACCGCGCCATGGACGAGGCCTGCGCGCTGGCGCGGGACTGCGGGGTCGGGCTTTCGCTCGTCGTCAACTCCACACATTTCGGCGCGGCAGGTGCCTATACGCTGGTGGCGGCCGACGCGGGCTTCATCGCTTTCGTCATGTCGAATTCCTGTGCCTATGTAGTGCCCCATGGCGGATCGGTGCCCTTTCACGGCACCAGTCCAATTTCTCTTGCTGCGCCCAATCCTGGTGGTGACCCGTTCCTGCTGGACATGGCGACGAGTTCATTTCCCTGGAACAAGGTGCTGCGATACCGGACCGAAGGGCTCGACTTGCCTTCCGGCGTGGCCGTTGATGGTCAAGGCCGCTTCGTGACTGATCCAAATCATGCGGTGGCACTGGCGCCGGTCGGCG
>JBKJQU010000456.1:0-2738 GCA_046594995.1 Aestuariivirga sp. | reverse complement strand
GATCCTCTGCAGGAATTCCGTTGGCCATCGCATATAGATGCGGGCTAGGATGGGCCGACGGTCGCGCCATACGGCCGTCATGTGGCTGTCACGAAAGCAGGATTGACAGGCGACCGTACCAAAGTTCGCCATCGCCCGCCCACTTTTGGTCCCGGACAATTTTGGGAATCACAGATGCGCAGTTCTGAAGAGTGTGGACTTCTGTTCTATCGGCACTGAACATTCTGACGGTATCACTTGTGTCGCACCCAGAAGGAAAAGCTGAGTCGCACTCCTCGACTTGAGATGCGAACTCGCTTTCATTCCTGCACAGTGCAATGGATTTGCCGCCTTAAATCAACGTCACTCAGCTGACACAAGACTGTCAGAGTTGTTGCCGCTGAGGAGTCACGACATGACGCTTGCTTTAACATTACTGGCTTTCGGCTTGACAGCCCTGGCAATTCATCTCGCTTCACTCGCTATTGTCGCGTTCCGTGTCATACGGGCTCAGCGTCGCCTTGTGGATACCGGCACCCGGCCCGCAGTCATGCCGGCAGTGACGATCGTCCGCCCGGTCTCTCAGACCGACACTTATCTCGAGGACACTCTCGAATCCACTTTCACACTGGATTGGATGAATGTGGAGATTTTGTTTTGCGCCGCTCATGAAAGCGATCCGGCTGTGCCAACCGTCCGGCGGCTGCTGGCCAAGTATCCAGGATCCAATGCCCGGCTTCTGATCGGAACCGCGGACATCAGCCGCAACCCCAAACTCAACAATTGTGTGAAGGGCTGGCACGCGGCGGCACATGATTTCGTGGCTGTCGTCGATTCCAACGTGCTGCTTCCGGCTGATTATCTGCATCAGATGCTTGGCGTATGGGATGAAGGCTGCGGTATGGTGTCTGCTCCACCGGTTGGCTATGCCCCGGGCAACTATTGGGCGGTGGTTGAATGCTCCTTTCTCAGTTCGCATCAGGCACGCTGGCAATTGATAGCTGATGAACTGGGAAGTGCTTTCGCCCAAGGCAAAAATCTGATGTTCCGGAAATCGATCCTCGACCCCCTCGGCGGCATTACCGCATTGGCAATTGAACCGGCGGAGGATGCGGCGGCCACGCGCATCCTGCGGCAAGCCGGGTATCACGTCAGATTATCCTCCATGCCATTCAGCCAGCCGCTTGGCATCCGCAGTTTCAAGCAGCTTTGGAGCAGGCAGGTGCGATGGGCCAAGCTTCGCCATGCAACCTTTCCGGCCTGGTATTATCCGGAGATACTGTCTGGCAGCGCGTTGCCGCTGCTGGTTGTTACGTTCGGATTGTGGTCCATCGGATTCAACCCATTGGCAGGATTTGCGATGGTTGCCAGCATTTGGGTGGGCGCCGAGATTGCCCTCTCTAGGTGGACAGGATGGCATACGTGCTTTCGGACGCCCTTCGCCATTCTTACCCGTGATGTCTTGATCCCCATTATCTGGTTCGCTGGTCTCACCGGCAAGGAATTCGAGTGGCAAGGCCATCGCATGAGCGCCAAGCGCGAGGATACCCCCGCAGCCATTCGATAAATACCGGGGTGCCGGGGATCGCGGAGATTTGCTGAATTCTCCGTAATGTTAGTATGATTTGATGGAAAAACTTTCCTCATCATGCGACAGAAAGGAACTCGGAAAGCGATGGTGGCTTGTCGACTGTGAACCGTGCGGATGTGCCAAACCATGCCTCTTGAAATCGAACGAAAGTTCCTGTTGTCAAACGACGGCTGGCGATCCTTGGTGCGCGACAGCGAAACGCTCAGGGACGGTCTTCTGACGGCTTCGCCGTCGGGCAAAGTCAGGGTCCGGACTTATCGGGATCGCGCTACCCTGGCGCTCAAGTCGGCAACCCACGGACTGGTGAGATCAGAATATGAATATGTCATCCCGACCGTGGATGCCGAGGAAATGCTAGCGAGGCACTGTGGAAATAATGTCTTGGAAAAGATCAGGCATTATATCGACTTCCAGGGCTTTACCTGGGAGGTCGATGAATACAGAGGATTGCTCAGTGGCGTGATCATTGCCGAGATTGAACTCGATTCTGTCGATGTCGACCTTCCGCTGCCGCCATGGGTAGGAGCCGAGATCACGGGTGATCCTACTTACAAAAAGCTCAATATGCTGTCGGCACGCCGCATTGCCCCGATCGACCCGACAAAAACCTGAACACCAGGGCCTTGCCTTGCAATTCTGAGAAGTCAGGTTTTCCTGACGGCTGCCGCCCGCGCATTCGATTGTAATCGGAGAGGCTCCGAGTTGTCACAACTCTGTCATAGCCCGTCTGCAACACGCAGCATGAGAACTTGCACGAGGGGAAGGCTGATGACGAGAATGAACCTGCTGATCGGAATCAGCTTTGCGGCGATGGTGGTGTCCGGCCCGGCCGTCGCGGAACCCGAATTCAACCGCATCGCGTCCTTTCCAGTCATGTCAATCCTGCCTGCCGGCGCCGACTCATCGAAGCCCACATCTGCCGAGATCGTCACAGCCACGCCCGACGGCATGACGCTGGTCTTCTCCGACAGTCCGGGCAAGCGCATCGGCTTCATTGACATTTCGGATGCAAGGGCGCCGAAGCCTGCCGGGTCGCTCGCGGTCGATGGCGAGCCTACTTCCGTTTACGCAACTGGCAGGATGATCCTTGTCGCGGTCAACACATCGAAGAGCAAGACCGAACCATCCGGCACGCTTCTGGCCGTTGACGCCACGGGCAAGACCATTG
>JBKJQU010000261.1:0-6406 GCA_046594995.1 Aestuariivirga sp. | reverse complement strand
GCGATCGCCCAGCAACTCCTATATCAAATAAAGAAGTTGGCAGCCTAGAACGGCACTTCATCGTCTAGGATAGACGATGTTTTCGGCTGCGCCCCCACAGGCAGCGGCAAATTGGTGACGACATACAGATTCAGTATGTCATCGCGCTCCATGAACATCACCTGGCTTCGCTTCTGGTTGTCCAGCTGGTTGCCCAGCCAGTTCCTTGCTGCCTTCGTTATTTCTCCACCTGCAACAATGAATGCATGGTCAACCAGAACCTTGCGGTTGCTCTCCGGGTCGAAAATCTCATGACCCAGCATCATCGTCACCTGATTCAAAATCTCCGCAATGTTGGCGTTACCCGGCTTCCCCATCCCGGCCGCATCCAGCTTGTCGCGCTTTGCCTGGATACCGAAATAGAGAACATGCTGCGTTGGCAGCGTGTATCGCATCCATATGTCCTTCCCGTATTCCAGCGCCTTGTCCTTGTGGCCTGAGGGTGTAATGCGGTGAAAGCCAAGCTGGCGGAAAAGGGGCAACAGCACCTCTCCGATAAGGTCATCTTCCGAGGCCTTATCAAGATAGGTTGAGAGCAGGTCGCGCTTTTCAATTTCGGCTTGGGTGAATGGCCGATGAAGATTGGCCATCATGTCTGCTACTGTGCCAGTTCCAAGGTGACGCAGATAACACTGTTTGTTGTTAGCGTAGAACGCCTCAAAGCCCTCACGCTGCAAAGCGTTGTTGAGCATTGTCATCGCCATTTTGCGCTCAGGGTCGGATGGCGTCGCATCCCCCAAATCCATGAGAACCCGAATTACACGAGAGAGCGCGGCAGGTGGCGTCGCCGGATTCGGATGAGGCTCTGCCAGAACCTTTTCAAGCGTATTTGAAACCCACCATGACCGCGTTGACCCATCATGGGCGTATGGAAGGTCAGCGTCCTGGAAGAAGCGAGTAATGTAGGAACTGCTACGGTAGCGAAACGGGCTATCAACACCGCCGCATATCATCTCGGCAATGTCATCAAGGGTGCGCTTTCTCCATTTCATGTGCTGTATCGTAATTGCAGACGGAGTTGCTGTCACATGGTAAGGATAGAAATCGTTCTGGGGACTTGAAGATGAACAGACAGAATAGCTTTACCTTTCAAGGAAAAACCTTGACCGTCCGCGCCGAAGTATCTCCGGATGGTTGGGAAGTCAGGGTCTTCAATGGTGACCGGCCCGTCAGTGGCGTTGTCTATAACGTTAGTATGGATACTCAGGTTGACGCGGCTATGCAGTCGGTCCCAACCGACCTTGTAGATGAGCTAATGCGCATAGCTCAGTCTGACATTGAGCGAGGCATCGTCAAGATTGTCCCCTGACATAACTGTTTCATAATAAGTCGGACTTACGCAACAAAAAAGAGGCGGATTGAGCCGCCCCTTTCAAGAGTTTGAAGAGAACCGATAGTCACTTTTTGGGTCTATAGATCGCACCGGTAGAGAACAGATTGCCCGGTGCCACACGTCCCTTGGATGAGGCGTCAGTCGTCCATCCATTTTCTTCCATCACTTCCCGAACCCATCTGCCTATGTTCTTCTTGTCAGCGTCAGTGACAGGCAGTCCCAAGGCCAATATCGGCTTTCCCAAAACTTGAACCGCAGGAATGTTGTGCCGACTAAGCGCAAACATATCCGGTAATGTTGTTGGGCTTTTGAATATCTCGCCAACCCCTAAACCAAGTCTCATTTGTTTGAACTCCTTAAGGCCAAAATCCATAATCTCTCCTTTCAAGCTAGCGTAACGCAAGATAGATATATGCTAGCTTGCAGTCAAGAGCCTGCCTTTATTTTTCTTCACCGGGCTTTTGTTGCATAAGTCACGACTTCTGACACAGTGAGAGAGGCATTAGCCTTCAGAGGCTTGCTCGTTGCAGAACGCCGTCTCGAAACCGGCCAGCCAAGACAGTTCTATTCAGAGCGCCTCACGGCCTTGGCCTGCTTCGCCCAATAGCGCGCCAGCAGGCGTTCCTTGAGCACCGCCATGAAGCCGGCCGGCAGCATGCCATAGGCGGCGGTGGACGGGTCGCCGCTTAACGCCAGCCGCAGGTCCGGACCCGGCCAGATGAAGTCATTGGCCTCATCGAGCACCACCCACGACTGCACTGAGTCAAGCCCCAGCCGCAGCTTGGTGAGCGGGGGAATTTCCAGGGCGCCAGCGGGATCGTGGGGCGGCGTGTGGGTGATCGGCAGGACGCGCACCACCGGGTGTTCGCCATCGCGAAGCAGCAGCACAATGATGGCGCAGGGACGGTCTTTGACGCCCTCTTCCTGTCCCGCCCGCGCTTCGCGTTCCCAGAGATTAAGAGTATCGGATGACCAGCCCCGGACGGGGCACCGGCCATGTCACGGCTGCCAGCCTCTCAGTTCCGAATCGAGGGCCGGATCGCCAGCCGGTTCAGCCGCGGCAATCAGCGCCATTTCTTCCTCGGTGAAGTCTTCGAGTTTCACCACGCGGCGGTCCCGGCGCTTGAGGCGGGCATATTCCTCGGCGGAGATCATCACCAGCCGGTCGCGGCCGTTTTTGGTGATGGTGACCGGCTCCTGGAGCGCCTTGTCAGCCAGGGTTCCGTAGTTCTTGATGAAATCAGCCGTTGAAACTTTCATTTCACATATTACTCGTATCTTTCCTATCCTTCAGATTATGGGGAACGCCATGAACCTTGGCAAGCCCTTCCCCTGCGGTTTTCGCCTTGCGCATCCCGTGACAGGTAGTCCGATTTGCAATTTCTGCTTGCCTGACGGTGTCAGGTTATTTGCCCCGAATCCGTCCTCGCGAAGCGCTGCTTTTTGCGCCGAAAATCGACCAAATCGCAGCCGCTCAGCGCGGGCGGCGCGCGCTTTGCAACGCGAAGCTTGCTGCCCGCTTCAGCGCGCGGCCCAAGGCCGGGTTGGCCGGGTCCCGCCTGGCCATGGAGAGATGGAGACCAGTCAAGCGCCCGATCGTCTAATACCTGTAATATTCCGGCTTGAAGGGGCCCTGTGGCGTCACACCGATGTAGGCGGCCTGATCGTCGCGCAGTTTCGTCAGCTTCACGCCGAGCTTTTCGAGATGGAGGCGGGCCACCTTCTCGTCCAGATGCTTCGGCAGGACATAGACTTCGTTGTTGTATTTGCCTGTGCCGGCAGACGTGTAGAGCTCGATTTGCGCCAGCGTCTGGTTGGTGAAGGACGCCGACATCACAAAGCTCGGATGGCCTGTGGCGTTGCCCAAATTCACCAGACGGCCCTGGCTCAGCAGGATAATGCGGGCGCCTGACGGCATGTGGACCATGTCCACCTGCGGCTTGATATTGGTCGATTTGAAGTTCCGCAGTTCCGCGACCTGGATCTCATTGTCGAAATGGCCGATGTTGCAGACGATGGCCATGTCCTTCATCTGCTTCATGTGGTCGACGGTGATGACGTCCTTGTTGCCGGTGGCGGTGACGAAGATGTCGGCGGTTGTCACCACATCCTCAAGCGTCTGGACGGCGAAGCCGTCCATCGCCGCCTGCAACGCGCAGATCGGATCGACCTCGGTGACGACGACGCGCGCGCCCGAGCCATTCAGCGATGCGGCGGAACCCTTGCCCACGTCGCCATAGCCGCAGACCACGGCCACCTTGCCAGCCATCATCACGTCGGTGCCACGGCGGATCGCATCGACGAGCGATTCGCGGCAGCCGTACTTGTTGTCGAACTTCGACTTCGTCACGCTGTCGTTGACGTTGATCGCGGGGAAGGGCAGCTCGCCTTTCTTCTGGAGTTCATAGAGGCGGTGAACGCCGGTGGTGGTTTCTTCCGAAACACCCTTGATCGCGGCCTTGTCCTTGTCGAACCAGCCCGGCTGCCCGGTGTAGCGCTTCCTGATCGCGGCGAAGAGGCATTCCTCTTCCTCGGACTTCGGATGCGCGATGAGGCCCGGGTCCTTCTCGGCCTTGGAACCCAAAAGAATGTAAAGCGTGGCGTCGCCGCCGTCGTCGAGGATCATGTTCGTAGGCTGGCCATCGGGCCAATCGAAGATGCGGGCCGTGAAGTCCCAGTATTCCTTCAGGTTCTCGCCCTTGAACGCAAAGACGGGAATGCCGGAGGCGGCAATGGCGGCGGCGGCATGGTCCTGCGTCGAATAGATATTGCAGGAGGCCCAGCGGACGTCCGCGCCCAGAGCCACCAGCGTCTCGATCAGCACGGCGGTCTGGATCGTCATGTGGAGCGAGCCTGAAATGCGGGCACCCCGGAGCGGCTGCAGTGACTTGTATTCGGCGCGCGTCGACATCAGGCCCGGCATCTCGACCTCGGCCATGTCGATTTCCTTGCGGCCCCATTCGGCCAGCTTGATATCGGCAACATGATAGTCGTGATTGGCGCGGGTCATGGAATATCCTTGATGAGCTTTGGTTGGCGGGTCCTATAGCAGCAGGACCATCACCTGTCCAGACGACATAAGGAAATCTTTATGTTCAGATTTCGGGGGAACCCCTGCGCCGGCCGAACTATATAGGGGTTATGACAACCCTCATGGAAACCGCTCCTGCAATCGCCTTCGACAACAGCTATGCGCGGCTGCCCGGCACCATGCATGCGGGCGTTGCACCCTCCATTGTCGAGGCACCCCGCCTCATCAAGGTGAACCGCGCGCTTGCGGCGGAACTTGGCATAGACCCCGCTGCCCTGACGCCTGATTTGGCCGTTGGCAACGCCTTGCCAGAAGGCGCCGCTCCCATCTCGCAAGCCTATGCCGGGCACCAGTTCGGCAATTTCGTGCCGCAGCTTGGCGATGGCCGGGCGATTCTGCTTGGCGAGGTGATCGACCGGAACGGCAGGCGGCGCGACATCCAGCTGAAAGGTGCGGGCCCCACGCCCTTCTCGCGCCGGGGCGATGGCCGCGCCGCACTTGGGCCGGTCCTGCGCGAATATCTGGTAAGCGAGGCGATGCACGCGCTGGGCATCCCGACGACGCGCGCGCTGATCGCCGCGGCCACGGGTGAAAAGGTCTACCGCGAAACAGTGCTTCCCGGCGCTGTGCTGACGCGCGTGGCGGCCAGCCACATCCGCGTCGGCACCTTCCAGTATTTCGCGGTCAGGCGCGATCTCGACTCGCTGAAGCTTCTGGCCGACCATGTGATCGACCGGCACTACCCGCATCTAAAGGATTTGGAGCGTCCCTACCTGGCGCTGCTCGATGCGGTGATGGAGGCGCAGGCCTCGCTCGTCGCGCGCTGGGTGCAGGTTGGCTTCATCCATGGCGTGATGAACACCGACAACATGGCAGTGTCGGGCGAGACCATCGACTATGGCCCCTGCGCCTTTATGGACGCCTATGATCCAGCGACCGTGTTCAGCTCCATCGACGAATATGGCCGCTATGCCTACGCCAACCAGCCGCCCATTGCGCAGTGGAACCTCGCGCGCTTCGCCGAAACCCTGCTGACGCTGATCGACGACAACCACGACGAAGCCGTGAAGATCGCAACGCAACGCATCGAAGGGTTTCCCGCGATCTATGCCCGCCACTGGCTATCGGGCTTCCGCCGCAAGATCGGGCTCGTTTCGGAAGAAGACGGCGACCTTGACCTCATTCAAGGGCTGCTCGACGCCATGCAGCTAACGCGAACTGACTTCACCAACACATTCCGCAAGCTGTCGAACGGAGAAGACATTGCGGAACTCACAACTTGGATGCCGAAATGGCGCGAGCGCCAGGCGCGTGATCCTCAGTCCACGGAGGAACGGATGGCGCTCATGAAATCCGTCAACCCCGCCTTCATTCCGCGCAATCATCTGGTCGAGGAGATGATCGCGGCGGGAATCGAGCGCGGCGACAATGCTGTCTTCGAGAACATGCTCGCAGTATTGATGCGGCCCTATGAGGATCAGCCGGAAGCAGGCCGATATGCCGAGCCTGCGCCGAGCGAAGAGATGTACCGGACATTCTGCGGAACATAGCAGCCCCTCACCCGGCACCTGCGGTGCCGCCCTCTCCCGCAAGCGGGAGAGGTTGCAAAACGATAGCCCTTCCTTCAACCTCTCCCGCTTCAGCGGGAGAGGACGCCGCGGCACGCGGCAGGTGAGGGGAAATCAATGCGCGGCTTCCCAATCCTGCGCGGCGCGGGCGTCGACCTGCAATGGCACGCTGAGCTTCACCGCCGGTTCAGGCGCCGCGATCATCACGCGCTTCACGACCTCCATCGTCATCTGCGCGTCGGCATCCGCGCATTCAAAGATCAGTTCGTCATGAACCTGCAGCAGCATCTTCGTTTTCAGCTGCGCTTGCGCCAGAGCTTCCGGCATCCTCACCATGGCGCGGCGGATGATATCTGCCGCCGCACCCTGAATCGGCGCGTTGATCGAGGCGCGTTCGAGAAAAGCACGTTCTGACGCATTGGGCGACTTGATGCG
>JBKJQU010000239.1:0-5889 GCA_046594995.1 Aestuariivirga sp. | reverse complement strand
CGCGGAACGCCGATCCTCGAAATCGGCAATCCGCGGATCGACCTGCTCAGGCCGGAGATGTCGGCCTATCTCGCCGGTGATGCCGAGCGGATCGGTGAGAAGTTCGGCGATTTCATTCTGGTGTCGACCAACTTCAGCATGGTCAATCATTTCATCGCCGAACATGTGCGCTTCAAGACCGCGGACAATATCGACCCCTCGCGCGCCAGCGAACTGAAGTCCGGCCTCACCGCGCACAAGGCCGTCATCTTCGAGGCTTTCCGCAGTATCATTCCGGCGCTCGCGGAGGCGATTTCGCCGGTGCGGCTCGTGATCCGCCCGCATCCATCTGAAAATCCGCAGGCCTGGGTTCTGGCCGCTGCCGGGATCGCCAATGTGCATGTCGTGCATGAGGGCCCGATCGGGCCATGGCTGATGGCGGCGAAAGGCCTGATCCAGAACGGCTGCACCAGCGCGGTGGAGGCGGCCGTCGTCGGAACGCCCGCCCTTGCCTACCGGCCGCAGGTGTCGGACGGTTTCGAGGTCGAACTCTCGAACCGCATGAGCATCGATTGCCGGACGGCGGACCAACTCATCGCCGCCGCACGGAACATCGCGCAGTCGGCGCGGCAGCCGGGCTCGAAGCTCGACCATGAGCAGTTCGCCTACCTCAAGCATCATATCGCCTCCGTCGACGGTCCGCTCAGTTGCGAAAGGCTTCTGGGCTCGCTCGACGAGCATGCCGGCAGGCTTGGCTTCAAGGAGGGCGCACGCGGCCTGCAGCGCCTGCGGGCGCGTGCCGATCATTTCCGGCGCTACAAGCTGCGCAATGCAATGAAGAAGATCTATTCCTGGCGGAAAGACGGCGGCTACAGCGCGCACAAGTTTCCCGGCATGACGGAAGACATGATCGAAGCCGGGATTTCCCGTTTCCGCGCCATCATCCCCGGCCTGCCGCCATTAAGGTTCCGGAAGCTTGCCGAACATGTGTTTGCCATCGAACGCGAGCCCGGAGGGCATAGCTGATACGTGCAGAATTTCATTTTCGGGTAGGAACCTGACCCGAGACCGGCTAATGGGCGAGCCAAAAGTCATCCTGTCCACGGCCCGCGAAAGCCGCCAGGATCAATCCGCAACCACCTTCCAGGAATTTCCATGCATTCGATCAGGATCATCGGCGCGGGCTCCATCGGCAACCATCTCGCCAATGCAGCCCGGTCCTTCGGCTGGCATGTGACGCTGACCGACAACGACCCCGCAGCGCTCGAGCGCGCGCGCACCAGCATCTATCCCCAGCGCTACGGCAAGTGGGACGAGGAGATCGCGCTCAAGGATTCACGCGCCTCGGTGGACGATGCCGCCGACGTCATCTTCATCGGAACACCGCCCGATACGCACATCGCCATCGCCAACGCCGTGCTCGACGCGATGACGCCCAAAGCCATCATCATCGAGAAGCCGCTGGCGGGGCCAGACCTTGCCGGATGCGCGGCCCTTCATGCCCGCGTGGAAAAGGCAGGCATATTCGGCGGCGTCGGCTACAATCATTCGCTGGGCCGCAACACCGTTGTTGCGGAAGACATGGTGAAGTCCGGAAAGCTCGGACCGATCTCGACCATTTCGGCGCGCACGCGCGAGCATTGGGGCGGCATCTTCAAGGCGCATCCGTGGCTCGCGGGGCCTGCCGCATCCTATCTCGGCTTTTCGAGCCGTGGTGGCGGGGCAACGGGCGAACATTCGCACGGCATCAACATCTGGCAGCATTTCGCCAACCTCATCGGCGCGGGGCGCGTTACCGAGGTTACCGCGGCGCTCGAGATGTCGAGTGACGGCGGGACGCTTTACGACAGCCTGTGCTTTGCAACGCTCAAGACCGAAAATGGCCTGACCGGCGACGTGATTCAGGACGTGGTGACGGCACCGCCTGAAAAATCCTGCCGCATCCAGGGCCGCGATGGCTTCGTGGACTGGCGCGTGGGCTACAAGCCCGGCCACGACGCCGTGCTGGAAGGCAATGGCGAGCAGACCCATGAAACGCTGATCGCCAAGACGCGGGCTGACGACTTCAAGGCCGAGATCGCGCATCTTCAGGACGTGCTGGGCGGAAAGGCCGATCACTCGCCCATCGCACTGGAGCGTGGCCTTGACACCATGATGGTCATTGCAGCTATTTTTAAATCACACGAAACCGGCCGCCGTGTTTCGATTGACTGGAGCAAGGGCTATACGCCCGGCGCTCTTCTTTAATTGGAGTAGAAATGTCGAAGCCGTTCAATTTCGAGAACCTGTTCGTCTACGATCTCGCCAACAATCACCAGGGCCATTTCGGACACGCGCGCAACATCGTATTGCAGGTCGGGCGGGTGAACCGCGACGGCAAGGTGAAGGGCGCGCTGAAGTTCCAGTTCCGCCAGCTCGACAGCTTCATCCATCCCGCCTACCAGGGCCGGAGCGACCATAAGTATGTCAAGCGTTTCTCCGAGACGCGGCTCGAAATGGATGCCTTCGCGAAGCTTGCGGAACATGTGCGCGCCGAAGGCCTGCTCACCATGTGCACGCCGTTTGACGAGGATTCCGTCGACATCATCTGCGACATGGGCCTCGACATCATCAAGATCGCCAGCTGCTCGGCGGACGACCGGCCGCTGCTCGAAAAGGTGGCGCGCGTCAACAAGCCTGTCGTGATCTCCACCGCCGGGCTCCGCACCGACGAGATCGACTGGCTGGTGAACTTCTTCGAGACCGAGCGCACGGATTTCGCGCTGATGCATTGCGTGGCGCTCTATCCGACGCCTGACGACAAGCTGCAATTGAACCAGATCACGGCGATGCGCGAGCGTTATCGCGACGTCACCATCGGTTGGTCCACGCATGAAGACCAGAACGCCACGGCCCCTGTCCAGATCGCCTATGCGCTGGGTGCGCGCATGTTCGAGCGCCACGTTGGCCTCAACACCGAGAAGCACAAGCTCAACAGCTATTCCTCGACGCCCGAACAGCTCGAGACGTGGATCGTGGCGTTTCATGCCGGACGCGCCATGCTGGGCCATGAGGAACGCCCGCCGACGTCTCCCGCCGAGCGCCAGACGCTCGTCGAGCTGAAGCGCGGCACCTATGCAAAGCGGGATATCGCCAAGGGCGAAACCATCAACCGGCAGGACGTGTTCTTCGCCATGCCGGTGCAGGACGGGCAGCTTATTTCCGGCCAGTGGCGGGCGGGCCTCGTCGCCGACAAGGATTATACGCTGAACGATGCGCTCGATGCCGGGCTTGGCGGCCAGGGTGTCACCGACGACCAGCTCGTCTACCAGATCATGCTGCAGGTTCGCGGCATGCTGAGCAAGGCGCAGGTTCATATCAACGAGGACTCGTCGATCGAGATATCGCATCACTATGGCCTGCGGCGCTTCCGCGAATTCGGCGCGGTGATCATCACCTGCATCAACCGCAACTATGCCAAGAAGCTGGTGATCCAGCTGCCGCGGCAGAAGCACCCCTACCATTTCCACAAGCTGAAGGAAGAAACGTTCCAGCTTCTCGACGGTGACTTGGAGATCGTGAAGGAAGGCCAGAAGATCAGGATGAACCTCGGAGATACCTTCCTGGTGGAGCCGAACCAGTGGCACAAGTTCGCAACGCTCGACGGCTGCATCTTCGAGGAAGTGTCGACCACGGCCTTTGCCAACGACTCGTTCTACGAGGATCCCTCGATTGCCAGCATGCCGCGCGACGACCGCAAGACCAAGGTCGACAACTGGCTGCAGTATTTCCGCACGAAGCATGCGCTTTGAGGCGATCGTCTTCGATTTCGACGGTACACTCGTCGACTCCGCCCCGGCGAAGCGGAATGCCTTTTTCGCGATCTTTCCAGCAAGCGCGGCACATCGCGCAATCATCGCCGCAGCCCTGAACGAAGACCCGGATGGCTCGCGCCACCGGGTCATTCCCCTGATGGCCGAGCGCATGAAGGCGGCAGGCCTCGATCCGGGTGCTTCACAGGAAGCCGAACTCATAGACCGTTATGGCGAGGTTTCGGAAATGGCCGTTGCCACAGCGCAGGAGCTTCCCGGCGCGACGGCCCTGCTTGCCGCGCTGGCACCGCATATTCCGCTCCATGTCTGCTCCAACACGCCGGAAGCGACCGTCCGCGCCCATGTGGCGGCGCGGGGCTGGAACCAGTATTTCCGTTCAGTCGACGGATATCCGACATCGAAATCCTCTCGCGTTGCCGCAATTCTGAAGTCCGGTGGCTTCCTGCCCCAGCGGCTTGCCGTCGTCGGCGACGGCATTTCGGATGAGGCTGCCGCAACCGAGAACGGCTGCGTTTTTCTCGCAATCAGAGCGCCTGACGATCTCGCCTACGCGGGCCGCATCATCACCGGAGAATCCCATGCTTGAAGGCCGCCGCGTTCTTGCCGTCGTTCCCGCGCGTGGGGGCTCCAAGGGTGTCAAGCTCAAGAACCTGCGCGAGGTGGGTGGCGTGCCGCTGGTGGCGCGGGCAGGCCATGTGGTGCAGGCGTTGGACTGGATCGACCGTGCCATCGTGTCTACCGATCATGAGGGGATCGCACGCGTCGCCGAAGACGCAGGCCTCGCCTGCCCCTTCATGCGGCCCGAAGACATTTCCGGCTCGATCATCAGCGACTGGCAGGTGCTGATCCATGCGCTGACCGAAACCGAGCGCATCGACGGCGTGGCCTATGACATCATCGTGATGCTGCAACCGACTTCTCCCGGGCGTACGCCGGAGCATGTCACCGCAACCGTCGAGCATCTGGTGCGCGGTGGCTTCGACTCGGTATGGACGCTGAGCGAGACCGATTCCAAGTCGCATCCCCTGAAGCAGCTGCTCATCTCCGGACAGGGCGATCTTTCCTACCACGATCCGGCAGGCGCCAATATCATCGCGCGCCAGCAGTTGAAGCCCGTGTTCCATCGCAACGGCATTGCCTATGCGATGACGCGCGATTGCCTGACGGTGCAGAAATCAATCCTGGGCGCCAAGCCCGGCGCCATCGTGATCGAGGGCGACCTGCCCAATATCGACACCGAACTTGATCTTCTGTGGGCGAACTTCCTGCTGGAGCATCAGGCGAAGCAGGGCGCAACCGGATCTTCCCCAGGGCCATAGCAGCTTCAGGCTCCGCGCTTGAGTTGAGGGGTCAGACCCGGTATTGCTCCCGCCACCGCCGGATGAGGCGGCGATATACCCGCCGATTGCGATGAAACAGACATTCAAGATCTTCTTTCAGTCCGAGAACACGCGGCCCTTTCTGGTCCTTTTGAGCCTGCTCATTGCGTCAGCAGTAGAGGCGATCGGCATCGGCGCGCTGTTGCCTGCCGTGACAGCCGTCGTCGGCGACACCACGTCTTCGCCGCAGAACGACATGATCCGGAATTTCGTCCAGAGCATCGGCATAACGCCCAGCTTCGAAAACCTGATCCTCATCATCGCCGGCACATTGCTTCTGAAGTCCGTTATCTCGTTCTTCGTCCTGTCCTATTCCGGCGTTGCAGCGGCCCAGATCGCCATCCGGTTCAGGAAGCGGCTCATCCGGTCCGTGTTCGGCGCGAGCTGGCGTTTCTATGCCAATTCGCACAGTGGGCAATTTGCCAATGCGATCTCGACCGACGCCACGCGCGCGGGTGAGGCCTATATCCTCGCGGCACAAGTCGTGTCGGCAGTCATCCAGGCAGTGCTTTATGCAGCGATCGCGCTGTTCCTGAACTGGAAGCTGGCGCTTGCCAGCCTGCTTGTCGGCAGTGTCGTGGCATGGTCCATGAACTGGCTCATCGGCCTTTCCAAACGGGCGGGCCGAAAACAGACAGAACGGACCGCGGACCTGACCGTCAACATCGTCGACATGATGTTGGACATCATGTCGACGATGTTGACGGTCAGGTCCGCGG
>JBKJQU010000075.1:0-4386 GCA_046594995.1 Aestuariivirga sp. | reverse complement strand
ATGGTTTCGGTGTCTATGGCAAGGCGGTTCCGAAGACCGCGAAACTCGCCTGTCCGAAGACCGTAGACCGGGAAGACATCCTGCGTGCGGCACGCGCAACTTACCTGGTGCGCGATCTTGTCAACACGCCGGCATCCGACATGGGGCCGGACGAACTGGAAGCAGCGGCGCGTGCGGTGGCATCTTCCTACAAGGCCAAAGTTGCAGTTACGATGGGCAAGGCGCTGGAGAGTGGCTTCCCGATGATCCATGCAGTCGGCAAGGCGAGCCCACGGGCGCCGCGCCTCATCGATTTCAGGTGGGGTTCTGCACGCGCGCCCAAGGTCACGCTTGTGGGCAAAGGTGTCTGTTTTGATACTGGTGGCCTCGATATCAAGCCGGCATCGGGCATGGCGACCATGAAGAAGGACATGGGCGGCGCTGCGAATGTCCTGGGACTTGCTCAGATGATCATGGCAGCGAAGCTATCCGTCAGGCTGCGCGTGCTGATCCCGGCTGTCGAGAATGCAATCTCGGGAAATGCTTTCCGTCCCGGCGATGTGCTGCGGAGCCGCAAGGGGATCACCGTCGAGATCGGCAACACAGATGCCGAGGGCCGCCTCGTCCTCGGAGATGCGCTGGCCTTGGCAGATGAGGAGGCGCCCGACCTTATGATCGACATGGCGACGCTCACTGGGGCCGCGCGCGTAGCGCTGGGCCCAGACCTCCCGCCATTTTATACCGATGACGATGATCTGGCAGGTGCCCTGCTCGAGGCCGGGCGCAGCGAGAATGATCCCCTGTGGCGGATGCCTTTCTGGCAGCCCTATACGCGGCTGTTCGAATCCTCGATCGCGGACATGAACAACGCAGGCGATTCTGGCTTTGCCGGATCTATCACGGCAGCTCTTTTTCTGAAGCGCTTTGTTGAGAAGGCGAAGTCCTACGTTCATTTTGACGTTTTCGCCTGGACGCCGGTAGCGCGCGCCGGGCGCCCGAAAGGTGGCGAAGCGCAAGCGATGCGGGCCCTGTTTGCCATGATCGCCCGGCGCTACGCCAAGAAGCTTGCGTAGCACGGTAATTCACGACAAAATGATACGGTTCCGAAACGACCATTCCGGTTGCAGAGGGAGGCCCGATGTCTGTCGTGTTGAATACCGGCCAGGCTCTCATGCTCTGGCACGACGTTGCCCTTTCAATGGTGAAAGACGATGAGCCTGACCTGTCGGTCCGCCAGATGTGCATCTTGCTGACGATTTACCTCGAAGCGCCGCCCCACACCGTGCGCGATCTTGCGAAGAAGCTCGCGGTCTCAAAGCCTGTCATCACCCGCGCGCTGGACAGCATGGGAAAGCTCGAACTGGTCACGCGGCGGCGTGATGAGAAGGATCGCCGCAATGTGCTGATCCAGCGCACGGTGAAGGGTGCGCTCTACCTCGAACGCCTTGCCGATACGATTGGCAACCTGTCGCGAAACATTTAACAGCGCCATCATGATGAAGCTCGATCATCGCCTGAACGCCACCCGTCCTGATCTCGCCGATGCCCGCCTGAAAGGCCATGTTGAAGCGGAAGCATTCGTCGAGCCTGCCCGCATGCAGGTCATCGAACCGGTCATCTCCGTGCACAAGGCCCCGCGCTTCGATGCGATGCAGCTGACGCAAGCCTTGATGGGAGAGACTGTGAAGGTCTTCTCACATGAAGAGGGTTGGGCATGGGTGCAACTCGAGCGTGATGGCTATGTCGGCTATGTGAATTCCAATGCACTTTCTCGGGAGATCGCGGCGCCGACGCATCGCGTCGCCGTGCCGTCCACATTCTTCTATCCAGAGCCAAATCTGAAGACGCAGCCCGTCATTACCGTCACCATGAACGCCATGGTGACGGTAACGGATGGCGATGAAAAGTTTGCGCGGTTGACCAGCGGGCGCTTTGTCTTCAGGAATCATCTGAAGCCTGTCGGCAGTCACGAAACGGACTTTGTAGATGTGGCTGAGATGTTCCGCCATGTGCCCTATTTCTGGGGTGGCAAGTCGGTTCAGGGACTTGATTGCTCCGGCCTTGTGCAATTGGCGCTCGAAGCCTCAGGCGTCCAATCGCTGCGCGACAGCGACATGCAGGAGCGGTCACTTGGTCAAGTACTGATGGTCAACGACCTCGATAGCCTAGCGCGGGGCGATCTCGTGTTCTGGAATGGGCATGTCGGTATTATGACCGATTCTGAAACGCTGGTTCATGCCAATGGCTTTCACATGATGGTGGTCGCGGAACCGTTGAAACACGCCGTCGAGCGGATCGCCCGCGCTTACGGGCAGATCACCAGCATCAGGCGCTTCTAATAGCCACGCGCGCGGTCCACGAGGTTTTGCAGCGGTTCGCCGCGTTGGTGCTTCTCGATGTTTGAGGCCACATAGGCGCAGATGGTTTCCGGGTCGCTGTCTGCGGCACAATGCGGCGTGAGCGTCACCTTCGGATGCGTCCACAAGCGGCTGTCCGCCGGCAGGGGTTCCGGTGTGAAGACGTCGAGCGTCGCGGCATGAAGCTCCCCGGCATCGAGGGCGGCAAGAATATCATCCGCCACTTGCTGACGGCCGCGACCTGCATTGATCACGATTGGAGCGCCAAAGGGCCCCTTGCGGGACAGCTTGGAAATGGTCTTCCGATTGATGATGCCATCGGTATCGGCCGTCGCCGGAAGAAGCGAGACCAGCACATCGGTTCGGGCCAGGAACGCATCGAATTCCGATTCGCCGGCGAAACTTTCCACACCCGTAATGTTTTTCCGCGAACGGCTCCACCCTGCCACCCGGAAGCCGATGTCGCGCAGCTTCTTGGCCGAATCGAGCCCCATCACGCCCATGCCCATGATGCCGACGCTCAGGTCTTTCGCGGCATGGGTTGGGAATGAGTCCCAGATCTTCTTCTTCTGGTTCTCTTCCAGGCGGCGCTGCTGGCGATGGTGCATCAGCACATGCAGAACGATGTATTCGGTCATGCGGCCCGTAAGGTCCGGTTCGTTGACGCGAACGATCGGAATATTCTCGGGGAGCGTAGGGTCCTTGAGGATAGCATCAACGCCCGCGCCCAGTGACATGATCACCTTCAGGTTCGGCAGGCTCTTCACGACGTCCGGCGGGGGCAGCCATGCGGCGCAATACTCGATGTCGGCAACATCGCCCATATGGTCCGGCCAGACGCGCACGTCGAGCCTAGGGGCCACCTTGCACATGGCGGCGGTCCACACGTCGATGGGCCATGTGGGCAGAATAAAGAGGAATGCCATTATTGGTTCACCACGCCTTCGGGCGCGGCCTTGAGATTCAGGGCCGCAGCTATGAGCGCCTTGGTATAGTCAGTCTGGGGCGAGGAGAAAACATCCGCCGTGGGGCCGCTTTCCACCATCTTTCCGTTTCGCATGACGATCACTTCATTGGCCAGCGCACGTACGACCTTGAGGTCATGACTGATGAACATGAACGCAAGGTCGTGCTTCTGCTGCAGGCCGCGTAACAGGTCAACGATCTGCGCCTGAACCGACATGTCGAGCGCGGAGGTCGGTTCGTCCAGCATGATGAACTTCGGCTCCAGTGCGAGGGCACGCGCGATGGCAATGCGCTGGCGCTGGCCGCCGGAGAACTCATGCGGGTAGCGGTCCATTGTCTCGGGATCGAGGCCCACTTCGGTCAGTGCGCGGGCGACGATGGCGCGGCGCTCCTCAAAGCTCAGCGACTTTCCCTGCACCATCAGGCCCTCTTCCACGATCTGCTGAATCGAGAGGCGGGGTGACAGCGAGCCGAAAGGATCCTGGAAGACGACCTGCATCTCTTTTCGCAAGGGCCGCATCATCCTCGAGTTATACTCATCGATGCGTTTGCCCATATAGATGATCGGGCCTTCCGAGCGGATGAGGCGCAGAATGGCCAGCCCCAGCGTGGTCTTGCCGGAACCCGATTCACCTACGATACCCAGCGTCTGCCCTCGCCGCACAACAGCATCGACGCCGTCCACCGCCTTGATGTGGCCTATGGTCTTGCGGAAGAAGCCGCGCCGGATCGGAAACCACACCTTGAGACCCTTAGTCTCGACCACGACGGGCGCAGAATTATCGCTTGGCGGCGGGGCGCCCTTTGGCTCGGCGGTCAGAAGCATTTTCGTATAGGCGTGTTGCGGGTTGGCGAAGACTTCCTTCGCATCGCCATGCTCGACGACCTTGCCGCGCTGCAGGACCACGACCTTGTCTGCCATGTGCCGCACGATACCGAGGTCATGGGTGATGAGCAGCAGCGCCATGCCGAATTCGCTCTGCAGTTCTTTGAGCAGCTTCAGGATCTGCGCTTGCACGGTGACGTCCAGCGCCGTCGTCGGTTCGTCTGCGATCAGCAGGTCCGGGTTGTTGGCGAGCGCCAT
>JBKJQU010000339.1:0-3835 GCA_046594995.1 Aestuariivirga sp. | reverse complement strand
CACGGCCTGCTTCTGGCCTTCGGCTTTGAGGATTGCGGCGGCACGGAGCCCTTCGGCTTCCAGAATGGCGGCGCGCTTTTCGCGCTCGGCCTTCATCTGCCGCGCCATCGAGTCGATGAGGTCGCGTGGCGGCGCGATATCCTTGATCTCGATGCGGTTCATCTTGACGCCCCATGGCTGCGTTGCCTGATCGACCACGCCCATGAGCCGCTGGTTGATGTCGTCGCGCTGCGAGAGAAGATTGTCGAGGTCCATCGAGCCCATCACCGTGCGGATGTTGGTCATCACCAGATTGACGACGGCGTTGTTCAGGTCGCGCACTTCGTAAGTGGCGCGCGGCGCATCGATGATCTGGAAGAAGGCGATGCCGTCGACCTTCACCATGGCGTTGTCGCGGGTGATGACTTCCTGGGACGGAATATCGAGCACCTGCTCCATCATGTTCTGCTTGGCGCCCACCTTGTCGATGAACGGAATGATGAGGCCGAGGCCCGGTTCCAGCGTGCGCACATATTTTCCGAAACGCTCGACGGTGTAGTTGTAGCCTTGCGGCACCATTCGGATGGCGCGCAACAGGTAGAAGATCACCACCGCCACGACGACCAGTACGAAAACGCTTAAACCCTCAAACATCGCTGTCCCTCCGTTGTGCCGCTGTGACGGCGGGGGCACAATGCTGCGGGGCAGCGCCAACTTCAAGGCCGATCAGACCCAGCCCTGAATTTCGTTGCGGACGATCTTTTCCATCATGGTGACGGATAGATCGGAATCATTGAGGCAGGGAACGGCGGAGAAATTCTCGCCGCCCTTTTCCGCGAATGTCTCCTTGAGCCCGATCGCCACTTCCTCCAGCGTTTCGACGCAGTCGGAGGAAAAGCCCGGCATGATCATGACGAGGTTTCTGACGCCCTTTCCGGGGAGACCCTCCACCGTTTGCTGGGCATAGGGCTGCAGCCATTCCGCCTTGCCGAAGCGCGACTGGAACACGACCTGCAACTTCTCGCGCGGCATCTTCAGGCGCTCGGCCAGAAGCCGCGCCGTTTTCATGCAGTGGCAGTGATAGGGATCGCCCGCCATAAGATAGGCCTTGGGCAGCCCGTGGAAGGAGGCGAGCACGAGATCCGGCGTCCAGGCCAGCGATTTCAGATGCGCCTCGAGCGAGACGGCCAGCGCCTCGATATGGGCGGGATTGTCAAAATACGGCGGCACGGTTCGGATTGCCGGCTGCCAGCGCATGGCTTTCAACGCATCATAGGCCTTGTCGAGTGCTGTTGCGGTGGTGGACGCGCTGTATTGCGGATAAAGCGGAAACAGCAGGATACGGTCGCAACCCTGGTCTTTCAGCGCCTGAATGCGCTCAGTGGTGGGCGGCAGGCCATAGCGCATGCCCCAGTCGATGATGATGTTCGGCAGGTCGGCAAAGCGCGTGGCCAGTTTCCCGGCCTGCGAGCGGGTGATGGTCTTCAGCGGCGATTCGTTTCTTTCGCGGTTCCAGATCTGCTCATAGGCATGGCCGCTCTTCTGCGGACGGAAGGTCAGGATGATGCCGTTCAGCAGCACCCACCAAAGCGCCGGGTTCACCTCGATCACGCGCCGGTCTGAGAGGAATTCCTTCAGATAGCGCCGCATTGGCCAATAGGACGTGCCCTCGGGCGTTCCGAGATTGATCAGCAGGACGCCGACCTTGCCGACCTTGAAGGGGGGATGTCCCTGGGGAAGAACGTTCATTTGACTTATCTGGTCCTCATTGCCGACTTTAGGCGCAGAGCGCCTGACTACCCTGCCGTTAACGGCTTGAAAATGCGAAAAGATCATAATGCCGCTTTATTTGGCAGATGATTGGCACTGAACGCGTGAAAATAGCGACGGCCAGGGATCAGTCCTGGGAGCAGGCTGGCTTGCCCGCCGCCGTGCTCACTGGGGCCGTTTGGGCAACAATTCCGCTTCTCCTTGCGCCGTCTCCTGCTGCTGAAAGCAGATACCTCGAAGTTGCGCTGTTATTTGCGGCCATGAGTGTGGGGGCTCTGGCGCTGGCCCGGAGCCGGTCTTGCGCAAATGTCTTCTGTGCGATGCTGGCCGGTGCCTCCGCCGTCACCGCCGCAGGTTCGGCGACAGCGTCGGGCTATGCCCTCAGCCTGTTCTCCCTGGCCTATGGCGCGGCGATCATAAGGGTGTCGCGCATTGCCCGGCAGACGGTTGCCGACACCGCGAGAGCGCGCCAGGACATCGCAAAGCGCGACGGGATGATCACCCTCAGCCTCAGGGAAGACGCCGGACCCAACACCGGCTGGATGTTCGAAACCGATGCGGAAGGCGGTTTGACTAGCGCTTCCGCCGGACTTTCCGTCATCACCGGCATCGCGCGGGAAGAACTGGCCGGAAAACCTTTCAGCGGCCTGTTTCCCTTTGACTGCACGGGCGCAGGCTGGAACCGGCTTCTGCTGGCGATGGCCGCGCGGCAAGGCGTGGAATGCGCGGTGGAACTGCTGGTCGATGGCCGCCATCTCTGGTGGCAGGTATGCTGCCGGCCGGTGTTGAAGCCCGATGGTGAATTTGCAGGCCATGCGGGCGCCGCCCATAGTATCACGGGCGAACGGATGGCGCGCCAGAGACTGGGTGAGGAACGCCAGCAGGCCTTGTCTGAATGCAGCAAGGCGGCACAATTGATGGAGGACGTGACCCAGGAGATCAGGTCGCCGCTGAACACGGTTCTGGGCTTTGCAGAGATCCTCAACTCCTCAGCCGTGCGCGATCTCACCGAGGCCGAACGCCGGACCTACAACCAGCTGCTGCTCGATTCCAGCCGCAGCCTGAGCGCCTTCATGGCCGATGTAAGCGACATGGTGCGCCTCAACCGCGATCATCTGCGCCTGATGGAACACGAGGTGGATGCCGCCGAACTCGCCGAGATCGCCATGAAATCCTGCCATCAGGCAGCGGAAGCAGCAGACGTCACGATCCTCGTCAATGTCTTCGACGGCGTGGAATTGCGCTGCGATGCGAACCGCATCGGGCGAGCGCTCGCCACGCTGGTGACACGCGCCGTGCAGGCGAGCGGGCCCGGCAGCACCGTTCGCGTGTCCTTCGCAAAGCTTGGCGACGGCGCACTCGTCATCTCGATTGCGGACAATGGCGCGAGCCTCCCGGCCTCCGAGCTTGACCGTATCTTCGAACCTGCGATTGCAGAGCGCGGCATGTCTGGCCTTGCGCTTCCCATTGCAAGGCGGAACGTCATGCTTCATGGTGGCTGCCTTGAAATCGAAAGCGTGCAGGGTGCCGGAACCACGGCCCGCCTCATCCTCCCTGCCGCTTGCGTGACGTGGATCGCCAGCGTGCCCAGGGCCGCAGCCCATGCCGCCTGAAACTGAAGTACGCCTGAAGGACCGATATTTGCAACATGGCCGCCGCACCAGCCGTTCCGCCCTTCATGGGCGCCTCGAAATCAACGACACCCGAGGGCTTTGCCGCGGCAATCTTCGGCGCCCCGCACGGGACGCCCTATTCAGGCATCGACAATCGCATCCATCAGGCGGCGCCCGATGCGTTCCGCCTGGCGCTGGAGGAAGATGCCCTATGGCTCGATCACTGGGATTTTGATCTCGGCGCGCCGCTGCTGGGCCATGGGCTTTCGGTCTGCGATCTCGGCAACCTGAACACCAAGAGCAAGGATGGCGCGGGAAACCGCAAGCTGATCGAGGAGACGACGCGAAGCATTCTCGATGCCGGCGCCGTGCCGGTGATGTTCGGCGGCGATGATTCGGTGCCGATCCCCTTCATTGCCGCCTACTCGAACCAGCCGGCCATCGTCATCCTGCAGATCGACGCCCATATCGAC
>JBKJQU010000235.1:0-3756 GCA_046594995.1 Aestuariivirga sp. | reverse complement strand
ATCGTTCAACCCAACATCGGGCAGGAGCAGAAGTGGCGGGAAGACAATGCGCGGCAGATTTTCGATACGCTGAAGCAGCTTTCCATCGCACCCACGGCTGAGCGTCTGCTTGGCATCGGAGAGGTCACGCATGTGATCTGGCCTGAGTCGGCGGTTCCCTTCCTGATCGATGAAAGTGCCGCTGCGAAATCCGAACTGCAACCGATGCTCGGTGGCCGGACGATTTTGATTACCGGGTCAATACGGCGCGGAATAGATGCACAAGGTGTGCCTCGTGTTTACAATAGTATCATAACTTTCAACGGCAATGCCGAACCGGTCAGCAGGTATGACAAGTGGCGCCTTGTGCCAGGCGGTGAGTTTCTGCCCTTCGAGTGGCTGCTGGAGCCTCTGGGCTTTCGCAAGGTGGTGACGGTGCCCGGCAGTTTTGCTGCCGGCGAGGGGCCGTTGACATTGTCCGTACCCGGAGTACCGCCCGTCGGAATGCTCGTGTGCTACGAGGCGATATTTCCGCATGACCTCGTGGAAAGCCGTGATCGGCCGGCATTTCTCATCAATGTCACGAATGATGGATGGTTCGGGCGCTCGACCGGCCCCCACCAGCATCTGGCGCAAACGCGCCTGCGCGCGATCGAGCAAGGCCTGCCGGTTCTGCGTGCCGCCAATACGGGGATTTCGGCTGTGATCGATGCATACGGCCGGTATCTCTACCAGCTCAAATTGCTTGAAGCAGGTGTCATTGATTCACCATTGCCTGTTTCGATCCCGCCCACAGTTTATGCGCGGTTGGGCGACTGGATGTTGTTTTGGATGATCCTTCTCGCCGCTGGTCCCGCCGTTTTGTATCGACAGTGGCGGAACTTTTGATCTTGCCATTCGTTGAAACCAACTGGTCTTATTCCTTAAGGGAAAGGGCTGAGCGAATCCCACCACCGTTGGGCGAAATCAATTGCACGAGGTGAGCGAGTATATTATGCCTTGGGATGTGCTTCTTGAGCAGCCGAAGATAATGCGAGTTATTTTGGCCGCTGAGATGGCGTCAGACCGGGGGGGCATCAGGTCTGAGGAAAAAAATGACAAGACGCGATCCGAACTTCGTCGACGTTCATGTGGGCAGCCGTATCCGCATGAGACGCCAGCTTATTGGCATGAGCCAGGAAAAACTTGGCGAGCTTCTGGGAATAACTTTCCAGCAGGTCCAGAAATATGAGAAGGGCGCCAACCGCATCAGCGCCAGCAGGCTGTACTACAGCGCCAAGATTCTTGGTGTGCCTGTGCAATTCTTCTTCGACGAATTGCCGGGTGTCGAGCAGCAGAGTGGCATGGGCGAACCGCGCGAGGAAGACGCCGTGCTCGCGTCCCTGATGAACATTGATGGCGTGACACTTGCGAAGGCATTCCGGGATGCGGACAGCGTGACCAAACGCAAGCTGATCTCGTCGATCGCCCGCGTGATTGCTGACGCCAAGGACTAGCTTTCAAAGCTGATGCCCCCGTTGCCCGAGGCGGCTTGACCAGAGGTGTCATCGCTGTCAAAAAGCGCCCGGGCTAACGATGGGGCATGAAAGCCATATGTCACGCAAGAACTACGTCTTCACCAGCGAATCGGTCTCCGAAGGCCATCCCGACAAGGTCTGCGACCGGATTTCGGATGAGGTCGTCGATCTGTTTTACCGCGAGGCGCTGGAGCAGGGGTTTGATCCTTGGGCTGTGCGCGTCGCCTGCGAGACGCTGGCCACTACCAATTTCGTGCTGATCGCGGGTGAGACCCGTGGTCCGGCCTCTGTCACCAAGGAAAAAATCGAGGCTGCGGCCCGCAAGGCCATCAAGGACATCGGCTACGAGCAGTCGGGCTTCCACTGGGAAACCGCCAAGGTCGCGATCCTCCTGCACAGCCAGTCGGCCGATATCGCACAAGGTGTCGATACGGACGGTGAAAAAAAGGAAGAGGGTGCGGGCGACCAGGGCATCATGTTCGGCTATGCCTGCGACGAGACGCCGGAACTCATGCCGGCTCCGCTTTACTATTCCCACAAGATCCTGAAACTTCTGGCGGATGCCCGCCACTCCGGCAAGGAAAAGGCCCTGGGGCCCGACGCCAAGAGCCAGGTGAGCGTCGCCTACAAGAACGGCAAGCCGGTTGCCGCGACGCAGATCGTCGTTTCGCACCAGCATGTCGACGAGAGCCTCTCCTCGGCTGACGTTCTGAAGCTGGTCAAGCCCTATGTGAAGAAGGCCCTGCCGAAGGGCTGGATCACCAAGGACACGGTGTGGCATGTGAACCCCACCGGCAAGTTCTTCATCGGCGGACCCGATGGCGACGCTGGCCTCACCGGCCGCAAAATCATCGTCGACACCTACGGCGGTGCCGCACCCCATGGCGGCGGTGCCTTTTCCGGCAAGGACCCGACGAAGGTCGACCGCTCGGCGGCCTATGCCGCACGCTACCTGGCGAAAAACGTCGTTGCGGCGGGTCTTGCCAGGCGCTGCACCATCCAGCTCTCATATGCTATCGGCGTTGCCCATCCGCTCTCGATCTACGTCGATACACATGGCACCGGCAAGGTGGCGGAAGCCAAGCTCGAGAAGGCACTGGCGAAGGTGATGGACCTCAGGCCCCGTGGCATCCGCACACACCTGAGCCTTAACCGCCCGATCTATGCGCGCACCGCCGCCTATGGTCATTTCGGGCGCGCGAGCGAAAAGGACGGTGGTTTCTCCTGGGAGAAGACCGATCTCGTCAAGGCGCTCAAAGCCGCGGTGAAGTGACGCCGCGCGCGGCGTCCTGACGGAACCGACAATTCAAGTGCCCGTACCGGTCAGGAAATTCCAGTTTTACGGGCGGCGCAAGGGCAAAACCTTGCGCCGTCATCATTCGGAGCTGATGGACAGACTGCTACCCCAGATTCGGGTCGATACCGCCAATCCACTTGCAGGCACGGAGTCAAGGCGCTGGCTCGAAATCGGCTTCGGCGGCGGCGAGCATGTGGCGCATCAGGCGGCACTTCATCCCGATATCTCGTTCATCGGCGCCGAGCCTTTCGTCAATGGCGTCGCCAAGCTTCTGGCATTGATCGAGGATGCAAACCTCTCGAACATCCGCATCCATGACCATGACGCCCTCGTGCTGCTAGAAGCCTTGCCGGATGCCTCGTTCGAGCGGATCTATCTGCTCTATCCCGACCCGTGGCCGAAACAGCGCCATAACAAGCGGCGCTTCGTGAGTGCCGAGACGCTTGCCCATTTTCACCGCATCCTCCAGCCCGAAGGGCAGTTCCTGTTCGCCAGCGACATCGAGGATTATGTCGCCTGGACGCGCGATCACGTTGCGGAACATGGCGGCTTTCGGGAGGAAGGCAATCCGGCCGAGCCCTATGATGACTGGATCGAGACACGATATGAAGCCAAGGCCAGGCGCGAGGGACGGGGGTCGCGTTACCTGACATTTGTACGCAGCAGGTAGGCAATTTTAGAGCGATATGCCTGTTATCTAATTCAGGTAAAATAGGTGTTGAGCATTTCTGCCTGAAATGTTATTTTTCAGGCAGTAGTAGGGAGTATGTCTATGAGTGCAGATCAAATTGTTAGTTCTAAGCAGGACGTTCTTCGTAATATTCTAAACTATGAGGCTGAGGTTTCGCGCGATCGCTTGCTTCGTGGCCGCATGAAGAGGCATCCGGCGTGGTATGCTTTCCAAGACGAGGGGGGGCATTGGCACTTTGGGCCGTCAAAATTTGTTGGCTATGCCGCTATGAC
>JBKJQU010000212.1:0-15866 GCA_046594995.1 Aestuariivirga sp. | reverse complement strand
TGTCGATGAGTTCGAGGGTTTCGCGGACGTTGTGATCCGTAACAAGCACCCCGATTCCCCGAGCGGTGAGCTGTCGCACCAGCTTGCGAATATCACTGATCGCAATCGGATCAATTCCGGCGAAGGGCTCGTCGAGGAGCATGAATTCGGGGTCTGCGGCGAGGGCGCGCGCGATTTCCACGCGGCGACGCTCGCCGCCAGAGAGCGCAATAGCCGGCGAATGCCGGAGGTGGGCAATGGAGAACTCATCGAGCAACTCACGCAACTTACTCTCGCGCTTCTGCTTCGAACTCTCTGTCAGTTCGAGCACGGCACGAATGTTTTCCTCGACCGTGAGGCCGCGGAAGATCGAGCTTTCCTGCGCCAGATATCCAATTCCCAAACGCGCCCGCCGGTACATCGGCAGATGGGTGATATCGGTGCCGTCAAGACTGATCCGGCCGCTGTCGGCGGCAATCAGGCCCGTGATCATGTAGAACACGGTCGTCTTGCCGGCGCCATTGGGTCCCAGAAGGCCCACAGCTTCACCGCGCCTGACAGAGAGCGAGACATCGCGCACCACCGGCCGCCGCTTGTAGGATTTACGCAATCCCTCCACGACAAGGCCTGGGCGCCCGGGGTCTGCAAGCGCCTGTTCGTTGCTCGCCTTCTGCGGAATCTCTGCCCGCCGGGGAGCCTTCCTCGGTGCCTGCTTTGCCATCGTCACGTCTTCATCACGCGCCAAGTGAATTTCCACCCAATAGGTTTAATTTTAGATAAGGCGACGTCACTTCGGCAGGAAGCTGCCTTTCACGCGGCCGCCCTTCATCTCGATCTTGTCGGTATTGAGGTCGGCGCGAAGCTCCGGCCCCGTCAGCACCGTAGCACCCTGCACCAGCTTCACGTTGCCGCCAACGACCAGCGTATTGGCCTGCGGGTTGAACTTCGCCCAGTCGCCGGTGATCGTCTCTTTCGGAGTGGTGATCGTCACATTGCCCTTGGCATCAAGATCTGTCGCATCGGTCTTGCTGCTGCCGTCCGGCTGCTTTACCTCGGCATAGAGAACCGTCAGCGTATCCGACTTCAGGTTCGTTTCGCCACGCGTGGCATCGACGCTGCCGCGGAAGATCGCCTTCTTCTCGGCATCGAGAATTTCCATTTCATTGGCCTCGATGTTCACGGGCGGCGGCGGGGCGGCGGTCTTCGCAGTCTTTGCGGCCTTCTTGGCATCGGCAGGGGCCGCGGCCTCAGGCTTCTTGGCTGGCGTTTCCGCTACCGATGTGCCAGCAGCCGCCAGAAACGCGGTTGCGGCCAAGGCCAGGACCAGTCGGTGCATCATGGTTTCGCATCTCCCTTCGCGGTTTCGGCGCCAAAACGTGCCTTGACGCCATTCAAGAACAGAATTCTGGCCCCGTCATCGGTTATTTCCATGCCGTTGGCCTTGATGGTTCCGGTGGGAAGCGTCACGTCGACAGGGACGCCCGAGGTAAGCTTTTTTTCCTCGACCACAACATGGGCCTTTTCCATCACCGCCGTAAGCCGGTCTTTCTGCACAATGGTGACCTGGCCTTCGAGATCGAGTTCCTTGACCTTGGTATCATACGCGCCGGTCTTTGCGGTGAGTGTATATTCAGCGCCTGACGGACGCCGGAACTGGCCCTTGACGATTTCAAGATGAACAAGCGTCGGCACCTTGGCATCCTGCCAGCCCTTTTCAGCCGTCACTTTATAAGGCTGCTTCTCCTTGTCGATGCCATTGACCGTCGAGGTCGTGGCAGTGATCTGGTCGGGGTTGACTGCGGGCGGTGCGCCAGGTTCGCTGGGCAGCAACAGGGCGAACAGGCCCGCCTGGTAAAGAAACAGGCCAATGAAACCCGCGCCAATGGCGATAGCGATCCAGCTCAGCAGCCGGGACAGTCCGGCCCAGCGCAAGGCCCTGTTTGCGGCGCTGTCAGTGCGCGAAGACATCTTCCTCGGCCCAGCCCGCCAGATCGAGGGCAGCGCGCACCGGCACGAAATCGAAGCAGGCTCTTGCAGTCTGCTCACGCCCTTCGCGGGCCAGCATCTGATCGAGCCTCGATTTCATCTCGTGAAGGTAAAGCACATCCTGCGCGGCATATTGCTTCTGCGCGTCGCTCAGCACATGCGCACCCCAATCCGAGCTCTGCTGCTGCTTGTTCAATTCGATTCCCAACAGTTCCTTGATCAGGTCCTTCAGGCCATGGCGGTCGGTATAGGTGCGGGTCAGTTTCGATGCGATCTTGGTACAGTAGATGGGGTAGGTATCGACATCCAGGTAGTGCTTGATCACCGCGACATCGAAGCGCGCGTAGTGGAAAATCTTGGTGACGGCCGGATCGGTCATCAGCGCCTTCAGGTTCGGCGCGTCATAGCTGGTGCGGTCGAGCTGGACGAGATGGGCATTGCCATCTCCTGACGAGAGCTGGACGACGCAAAGCTTGTCGCGGCGGGGAATGAGGCCCAGTGTTTCGGAATCGACCGCGGCCGCGTTTCCGAAGTCCAGTCCTGCGGGCAAGTCGCCCTTGTAAAGCTTGATGGCCATTAGGCGTCCGCCGCTGAAGAATGTCGGTAGGATGGTGCCCTGAAGAGGACTCGAACCTCCACGATGTTACTCGCTAGTACCTGAAACTAGTGCGTCTACCAATTCCGCCATCAGGGCATTCCGGGGCGTCTCTTAGAGACGGTTCAATGATGTGTCAACCGCAGTCCTGAGGCCGGGTTACGGCGAATTCAGGGCGGCCAACCGGTTACGCCAGGCCTGCTACCTCTTCGCCTTTGCATCGCAGGCGGTGCGGCGCTAAAAGGCCCCGCAATTCAATTATCCAGGGTGGATCACGGTGCTCGTTCAGCCTTCCGACAGAATCATCACCATCATCGGCGGCTCGGGTTTCGTCGGCAGGCATGTGGTGCGCGCCCTTGCAAAGCGTGGCTACCGGATCAGGGTCGCCTGCCGGAGGCCCGATCTTGCTGGCCACCTGCAACCGCTTGGCGTCACAGGCCAGATCATGCCGGTGCAGGCCAATGTGCGCTATCCCGCCTCGCTGGCGGCGGCCTGCGAAGGTGCCTATGCCGTCATCAACCTGACGGGCGTTCTCTATTCCGCCAGAGCCCAGAGCTTCGACGCCGTCCACGCCCTTGGCGCCGAGGCATCCGCCAAGGCGGCGCGTGCCGCCAAGGCCCGGGTCTTCATCCAGATGTCGGCAATCGGTGCTGACGAGAATTCGACCGCCGAATATGCGCGCTCGAAGGCCGACGGCGAGAAGCGGGCGCGCGCGGCATTTCCGGGCGCCATCATCATCCGCCCATCGATCGTGTTCGGCCCGGAGGACAGCTTCTTCAACCGCTTTGCCGCATTGAGCCGCTTGGCACCCGCACTGCCGCTGATCGGCGGCGGAGCCACGAAATTCGCGCCTGTCTTCGTGGGTGACGTTGCCGAGGCCATGGCACGGCTCATCGACAAGGGCGAGGCCGACGGCCGGACTTATGAGCTCGGCGGACCGGAAAACCTGACCTTCAAGCAGCTGATGCAATTCACGCTCGACACAATCGGGCGCAGCCGCCTGCTGGTTCCCATTCCGTGGGGCATCGCCAGGGTGCAGGCGCTGATCCTGGGGCTGCTGCCGAGCCCGCTTCTGACCACCGATCAGGTGGAACTGTTGAAAACCGATAACGTGGTGAGCGAGCAGGCAACACACGAACGCCGCACCCTGGAAGGCCTCGGCATCACACCCTCAGGTATCGAGGGGATCGTTCCAGGCTATCTCTACCGCTTCCGCAAGGCCGGTCAGTTCACAGCGCCCAAGGGCATGCCGGAGTAAATCAGACCAAGTATCACCGCGCCCATCACAATCCGGTAAGCGGCAAAGGGCAGAAAGCCCATGCTGCGCACCAACCGCATCAACACGGTGATCGTGCCGAGGGCAATGAAGAACGTCAGAACACCGGTCAGGATTACCGGTCCGGAGATGGTCATTCCGCTTTCCAGTGCGTCGCCGATCACCAGCACAGACGCCGCGCCATTAGCCGGGATCGATAGCAGAAACGAGAACCGGGCGGCATCCGGACGGTTGAAACCCAAGCCACGCCCGGCGGTCATGGTTATGCCGGAGCGGCTGGTGCCGGGGCTGAGAGAAAGCGCCTGGGCAATGCCGATGATCAACGAAGTCTTCCAGTTCATGTCGGACATAGTCCGCTTCATCATCCCGTAGGCATCGAATATGTAGAGCAGAATGCCGAAGAAGATCAGGTTGACTGCCACAAGGGTTGCACTGCGAATATGCTGATCCAGTCCCGTGGCCTTCAGCAGCACCCCTGCGACAATGATCGGGATCGTTCCGACGAGCACATTCAATACCAGTTGCGAATCGCGTGTCTGCTCGCGGCGAACAACATCCACACAGCCGCGCATCATTGCCACTACGTCCCGCCAAAAATAGACAATGACCGCCAAAAGAGTTCCGACATTAGTGACCATATCGGTGACCACGCCCTGATCCGGCCACCCCGTCAGAGCCGGCACCAGGATCAGGTGGCCGGAAGATGAAACTGGCAGGAATTCGGTAGTGCCCTGGATAAGTGCCAGGACAAAAATCTGGAGTATCAGCATGAAAACGTCACTTGGGGTTCTCCGGAAGACCAGAAACGGAATTGCTTGCCGCGTCGGCGCATGCGTTTTATACGCGAAGGCCACCAGGGGCAATTGCGGCAAACTCGTCCCTGCTCCGTGTAGACAGCGTCAGGATTAATTTTCTTCTAATGCCGAGTCTCGTTCATTTCACGCTCGATCCGTTCAGCCGCCGCATGCGGCTGGCGCTGGGAGAATATGGCGTTGCGGTGGAACTGATCGACGAAGCGCCATGGGAGCCTTCGCCCGACATCTTCGAACTGAACCCTGCAGGCACATTGCCGGTCTATCTCGAGGATGCGAGTTCGCCGGTCTGCGGCCCGGAAGCGATTGGCGAATATCTGGAAGAGACCAAGGCCAAGCGGACATCCCTCATTCCAGGCGACGCCTTTGAGCGCGCCGAGGTGCGCCGCCTCATCGGCTGGTTCGATACCAAATTCTATGCCGAGGTTTCAGAACCCGTGATCACCGAGAAAGTAATCCGCCGGTTCCTGCCGCGCGAGGCAGGTGGCGGCGGCATCGACACGGCGCGCGTGCGGACCGCCATGGTCAGGCTGCGGGATCATCTGGATTACATTGGCCATCTGGCGGACCACCGCACCTGGCTGGCCGGCGACCATCTTTCGCTCGCCGACCTTGCGGCCGCAGCCCATATCTCGGCGGTGGACTACTTCGGCGATATTCCGTGGGCGGACTATCCGGTTGCGAAATCATGGTATCAGCGGATGAAGTCGCGCCCTTCCTTCCGCCCGCTGCTGGCGGATACGGTGCGCGGCATGGCACCCGGCACGCATTACGCGGATCTCGACTTCTGAACGTGGCCCTTCTCGCCCAACGCATTCACGAGCGGGCACTGGCGGAAGGCTTCAGCGCGGCGCGCATCACGCGGGCCGCGGATGACCCCGAACTCGCGCATAGACTTCGCAGTTTCATCGCGGAAAAGCGCCACGGCACGATGGCGTGGATGGCGGAGACGGAAGACCGCCGGAAAAGCCCGCTGGCGATGTGGCCTGAGGCGAAATCCGCCATCGTGCTTGCCATGAACTACGGCCCCGACATGGATCCGCTGCGAAGGCTGGCAGAAAAACAAACGGGCGTCATCTCCGTCTACGCGCTGAACCGCGATTACCACGACATCGTCAAGGGCAAGCTGAAGCAGATGGCGCAATGGCTGGCGCATGAGACAAAGGCCGAGGTGAAGGTCTTCGTCGATACCGCGCCGCTTATGGAAAAGCCACTTGCACAAAAGGCGGGGCTGGGCTGGCAGGGCAAGCACACAAACCTCGTGTCGCGTGAACTGGGATCGTGGTTCTTCATTGGCACCATCCTGACGACTGCGGAACTTGATGCCGATGAATCCGAAACCGATCATTGCGGATCATGCCGCGCCTGCCTCGACATCTGCCCGACAGCCGCGTTTCCCACACCCTACCAGCTCGATGCACGGCGCTGCATTTCCTACCTCACCATCGAACACAGAGGCCACATCGCGCACGAATTCCGCCGAGCGATGGGCAACCGCATTTATGGCTGCGACGATTGCCTTGCCGTGTGCCCGTGGAACAAGTTCGCAGCCGAGGCATCCGAAGCGAAGCTGAAAGCGCGGGAGGATCTGCGCGCGCCGGCCTTGGCCGACTTGCTGATGCTGGATGATGCTTCTTTCCGCACCTTGTTCACCGGCTCGCCCGTCAAGCGCACGGGCCGCGACAGATTCATCCGCAATGTGCTGATCGCGGCAGGGAACAGCGGCGATGCCGGTCTTGCGCCGCGGATCGAGACGCTGCTGTCCGATCCTTCTCCGCTGGTGCGGGCAATGGCGGTTTGGGCCTTGTCGCAACTGGTTCCCGAACTGCGCTTCAGGAAATTGCGTAATGCTCACCTGAGTGCCGAAACGGACGAAGACGTGCGCCGCGAATGGGAGATCGCATGAACCACTTGCTATGTTTCGGCCTTGGTTTTTCGGCAAGGATTCTGGCAGCACGGCTTGCGGCCAAAGGCTGGACGGTCTCGGCCACGAGCCGCAGCGAGGCAGGTGCTTGCGCTATCCGTGCACTTGGCTATCACGCCTCTGTCTTTGACGGCTCCGCTCCATTACCTTCCCATGCCCTGGATGGCGTCACGCATGCGGTCGTTTCCGCACCGCCCGGAGCGGATGGTGATCCTGTCCTGCACCAGCACGTTGCGGATTTTGCCGCGTGTGCCAGTCAGTTCCAGTGGGTGGCTTATCTCTCGACCACCGGCGTTTATGGCGATCACGGCGGCGGACTTGTCACCGAAGACACACCGCTCACACCCAATACGGAACGCGGCCACAAGCGGCTGCTGGCCGAGTCGCAGTGGCTCGATCTGTGGCGCGCGCATGGACTCCCCGTTCACATTTTCCGATTGGCAGGAATCTACGGTCCGGGCCGCAACCAGTTATTGTCGCTGCTCGATGGTACGGCGAAGCGCGTCATCAAGCCGGGGCAGGTGTTCAGCCGCATTCATGTCGAGGATATCGCCACCATCCTGGAAGCCTCGATGATGCGGCCGCATCCGGGCCGCGCCTATAACGTCTGCGACGACGAAGCCTCGCCACCCCAGGATGTGGTGGCCTATGGCGCGGAATTGCTCGGGTTGCCGGTGCCGCCGGATACGCCTTTCGACAAGGCAACGCTTTCTCCCATGGCGCGGAGCTTCTATGCCGATTCGAAGCGCGTCTCGAACGAGCGCCTCAAGCACGAGCTTGGCGTGAAGCTCACCTACCCCACCTATCGCGAAGGCCTCGGCGCCATCGCGATGGTACTCAGACCGTAACGCCGTCGGCGCGCTCCGCCAGCCACAGCGCCGTCTCGCGGATCAGCGTGAGCTGACCAGGAGATGAGAGACGGTGATCACCACCCTTGATGAGCGTCAGCGTCACGTCGCTGCCACGGATGGCATTGAAGACCTTCACGCCGTGGGCCGGCGGCACATCAGGGTCGATATCGCCCTGCAGGATCCGCACCGGGCAATTACAATCGAGGCCGTTCTTCAGCATCAGGTGTTTTTCGCCATCGGCAATGAGCCGGGCGGTGATCGGATAGGGCTCGCCATATTGAGAGGGCCGGAGGTAAACGCCCTTCTCGGCCAGTTCTTCCTTCACCGCATCGGGGAACACATCCCACATCAGGTCCGCCGTCATGTCGGTGGCGGGTGCGATCAGCACCAGTCCCGCAACGCGCTTCGCCAAGCGCGGGTCGCGCTGCAGGGCACGGTAGAGCAGCATGGCCAGCCAGCCGCCCATGCTCGATCCGACGATAATCCTCTTGCCCGCAGCCTTCCGCGTGAACATATGTATGGCCTGCCCCAGCCAGGCGGACATGGTGCCGTCGACGAAGAAGCCGCCTGATGCGCCGTGGCCGGAATAATCGAAGCGGAAGGATGAACGCCTGGTGTCGCGGGCGAGCGATGCCAGCGCCTCGGCCTTGGAGCCTGCCATGTCGGACTTGTAGCCCCCGAGCCAGAACAGGCCGCAGCGGCCGAAGTCCTCTCCGCCGTCCTCGCGGTAGGCGATTTGAGTGCCATCCGGCGCGGTTTCGAATTTGATGTCGGTCATGGCGATGTCCTAGCAGGCCGTGTCATTTCCGAAAAGTGCCGGAAAAGCACCACCATTGCGTCTATACTGACAGTGAGACAGGATACCCCGGACCGAGATGAATATTCAGACCTTGCCCACCCAGAACGAAATCGAAGCCGTTCTCGGACTGGATGCCAAGAGCCGCCGCAAGACATGGGTCAAGCGGGCGGTGTGGCTTGCCGTGCTGGCCGCGGCGATTGCCGGCGGGGTGTGGTGGTACGTTCAATCGCAAGGTCAAATTGCCGCCGTGACCTACCAGACGGCGCCGGTGGCCCGCCAGACGCTTGTCGTCAAGGTGCAGGCTACCGGCAATGTGGAACCGACGACGCAGGTCGATGTCTCGAGCGAAAGATCGGGCGTCATCCGCAGCGTGAACGTGAAGAACAACAGCATCGTGAAGCAGGGCGATGTGCTGGCCGAACTTGATGCCGACCGCCTCAATGCCGAGCTTTCCCGCGTCAACGCATCGCTTGCTGCCGCGGAAGCAAAGCGGGCCGATGCGCAGGCGACGCTCAAAGAGCGCGAGCTTGCCTTGCAGCGTGCCGAGCGGCTGGCAAAGCAAGGCATCTCTTCGGGACAGGACCTCGATACCGCGCGTGCCGCACTTGCGCGCGCCGAGGCGGGCGTTATGGCGGCAGAGGCCGATATCGGCGTGGTGAAGGCCGAACTGGTGATGCAGGAAACCGACATCACCAAGATGCGCATCCTCTCGCCCGTCAATGGCATTGTTCTGAAGCGTGCGGCCGAACCCGGCCAGACGGTCGCATCCTCGCTGCAGGCGCCGGTGCTGTTCACTTTGGCCGAGGATCTGGCCCGCATGCAGCTTGAGGCCGACGTGGACGAGGCCGATATCGGTGCTGTGAAGACGGGGCAGAAGGCCAGCTTCACGGTCGATGCCTATCCCGGCCAGAGCTTTCCGGCGGTGATCGACACGATCGAATATTCGCCAAATGTCACCGAGAATGTCGTCACCTACACGGCGATTCTCACCGTCGACAACAGTGCGCTTCTGCTGCGGCCCGGCATGACGGCGACAGCCCAGATCGTGACGCAGGAAACGCCCGATGCGCTGGCGGTGCCCAATGCGGCACTCCGTTACCAGCCGCCCAAGGAACCTTCGTCCCAGGGCTTCAGCATCACCAGCATCTTCATGCCACGCATGCCGCGCTTCGAAAAATCGGCCAATGGCGCAACCGACGGCGACCGTACGGTCTACGTGCTCGAAAATGGCGCGCCAAAGGCGGTTACAATCCGCACCGGCGTCAGCGACGGCAAGCTGACTGAAGTGGTTTCTGGCGATCTCAAGACTGGCGACGCGGTCATCACGTCGTCGCGGCAGGCTACGAAGTGAACACGCCGCCGCTCATCCAGTTTTCGCGCATCCAGCGCCACTATGGCGAAGGCGGAGGCCTCGTGCGCGCGCTCGCAGGCGCCGATCTCGTCATCAACAGGGGCGAGTTCATTGCCATCATGGGCCCTTCCGGATCAGGCAAGTCGACGGCCATGAACATCATCGGCTGCCTCGACAGGCCGACTTCGGGAAGCTTCAAATTCTCGGGACTTGAAGTGACGGGCCTGTCGCGCGACGAGCGGGCGCTCTTGAGGCGGAACTACCTCGGCTTCGTGTTCCAGGGCTTCAACCTGCTGAATCGCACCACGGCCATCGAGAATGTGGAGCTTCCGCTGATTTATCGCGGCAGATCGAAACGCGAGCGCCGCGAACGCGCGGTCAAGGCACTGCATCAGGTGGGACTTGAAGGCCGCGAGCATCATACGCCGGGTGAACTCTCCGGCGGCCAGCAACAACGCGTGGCGATCGCGCGGGCCATCGTCACCGATCCGCTGATCCTTCTGGCGGATGAGCCCACGGGCAATCTCGATACCGCACGCAGCCATGAGATCATGCAATTGCTCACGCGCCTCAACGAGGAGAATGGCATCACCGTCGTCATGGTGACGCATGAGCCCGAGATGGCGGCCTATGCGCATCGTTCGATCCGGTTCATTGACGGCGCAATTACCAGCGACGAGCGGAAGGTTGCCGCCTGATGCTCTGGGAAACGGTCAAGCTGGCGCTCACCTCGATCCGCCGCAACGTGCTGCGCTCGGTGCTCACCTTGCTTGGAATCGTCATCGGCGTTGCTGCGGTCATTGCGATGGTGACGATTGGCAGCGGCGCCTCGCAGAAGGTGCAGGAAAACCTCGCCAAGCTCGGTAGCAACATGCTGATCGCGCGGCCCGGCCAGAGCACATTCGGCCCCGGAGGAACGTCAAACGATTCACGCTCCTTTGACGAGCGCGACATTGCAGCGCTCAAAGGCAACCTTACCGGTGTGCGCGGTGTTGCACCTTCCGCACAGAAATCCGCCAAGGTCGTGTTCGGCGCTCTGAACTACGATACGACGGTCACAGGCTCCACCTCGGATTTTTTCACCGTGCAGGACTGGACGCTGGCGGACGGCCGCATTTTCAACGAAGGCGAGGAGCGCTCGGGCACTTCCGTTTGCGTCATCGGTTCGATCATCCGTTCGGAGCTGTTCGGGACAGAGGACCCGCTGGGCGAGCGGCTGCGCATCGGCACCTTTGGCTGCGAGGTCATCGGCCTGCTCGAGAACAAGGGGCAATCTGCCTTCGGCAGCGACCAGGACAATACGGTGATCATTCCATTGCGCACCTATCACCGCAGGCTGGCTGGCAACACGCGCATATCGTCCATCAACATCTCGGTAACGGAAGCGGCCGACATTCCCCGCGTTCAGCGCGATGCGGAAGATGTGCTGCGCGAGCGCCGCCGCGTGGCGCCGGGCGAGGAAGATAATTTCACCGTGCGCGACATGACGCAGATCGCCAATACCATGGCCTCGACCACCACGATCCTGACCGGGCTTCTGGGTGCAGTGGCCGCCGTGTCACTGCTCGTCGGCGGTATCGGCATCATGAACATCATGCTGGTGTCGGTTACCGAGCGCACGCGCGAAATCGGCATCAGGCTCGCCATCGGCGCGCTGGAACGCCAGGTACTGACACAGTTCCTTGTCGAATCGATCGTGCTGGCGCTGTTCGGCGGCATTCTCGGCATCCTGACCGGGCTTGGACTTGCCGCCCTGGCCGCCATACTGATGGGCGTGCCCTTCACCGCCGATCCGCGCGTGATCGCCGCCGCCTTCATCGTCTCGGCGGCGATTGGTGTCGTCTTCGGCTTCTTCCCGGCGAGGCGCGCCGCCCGCCTCGATCCCATCGAGGCGCTGCGGCGGGAGTAGGCGTCAGCCGCGCTCCAGCTGCTGCAGGAATTCGACGGTTGGATAGGAATCGGCGGGCCAGCCCATCTTGATCTGGACATCCTTCACGGCGGCACGGGTGGCACGGCCCATCTTGCCGTCGACCTCGCCCACGTCATAGCCCTTGCTGACCAGGATTTGCTGGAGTTCCTTGATCTGCTCGTAATTTAGCGCGTTAACCTCGGCGCGGCCTGACGACACCTGATCGGCGCCCGCGATGCGGGTTGCGAGGTAGGCGGCCGTCGTCGAATAGACCAGCGACTCGTTCCACAGCAGATAGGCCTTGGTGAAATTGCCATAGGCGAGGAACGCCGGGCCGTCCTTGCCCATGGGCAGCAGCAGCGAGGCCGGGAAGTTGTCGGCCTTGAGCTTGCCGTTCGCCGCCTTTACACCCCACCTGGCCCATTGGCTGCGCGGATGCTGGATGGCGATGTCCGCCTGGTCCCATGGCAAATCCGCCGGCACCTCCACCTCCTGCAGCCAGGGCTGATTGGCCTGCCAGCCGTGCTTGATCAGCAGTGCCGCGCCTGACGCCATGGCATCGGGAATCGAGCGGCGCAGATTGCGCTGGCCGTCGCCATCGAAATCGATGGCGGTTTCATTGTATTCCTTCGGCATGAACTGGGTGTGGCCGATCTCGCCCGCCCATGCGCCCATCATGTCCTCCAGTTCGAGGTCGCCTTGATCATACAGCCGCAAAGCGCCAATCAGCTGCTCACGGAACTTCTCGGATCGCCGGCAATCCCAGGCGAGGGTGGCAATGGAAGGAATGGTGGGAAAATCCCCCATGAAGCCGCCAAAATCGGTTTCAAGCGCCCAGAAGGCGATCAGCACGGGGCCCGGCACGCCATAGCGCTCCTGAATCTGGTCCCACAAGTCCTTATGCTTGGCGACGAGCGAGCGGCCGGTCTTGATACGGTTCGCCGTGACCATCTTGGCCTGGAAGTCGAGAAAGCTCTGCGAGAAGACGCTCTGCGCCCGGTCCTTCTTGATGATCCCCGGCTGGTATTCGAGACCCTGGAGGGCCGAAAGCCCGCGCTCACCAATACCTGCCGCAGCGGCTTCCTGCGCGAAGGCCTTGATGAAGCCGTTGAAGCCCTTGGCAGAGGTGCCGCATTCGGCGGCTTGTGCAACGCCGCCCGTGCACAAGGTGGCAGCAAGCAGTGACGCCGCAAGGCTGAATTTCCGCATGAAGTTTCTCTCCCGATTCGATTGTTCCCACAAGCATGGCCGCTAAGGGCCGTCTTGGTCAAATTCATGGCATCGGCTGTCATTGCCCGAAGTCAAGGTTCAGCGTTCTTGCCACATGGTTAAAGCCTTGCTAGCAAGCCATGCACTTTCCTCAATCATTTCCTTGAATGGCGTGACCCTGCATCCATGAGCGCCGCCCGGCCCGTATCGATTGATGACATGCTTGCTTTGGTCGCCGCCGGCGACAAAGCGGCGTTTCGCGCCCTTTATGCGAAGGCGGGGCCGAAGCTCTATGCCATCTGCCTTCGCATGATGCGGACGAAAGACCAGGCGGACGACGTGTTGCAGGAAGCCTTCGTGAAAGTGTGGGAAAGATCATGGCAGTTCGACCCTGAAAAGGGCGAGGCGCTGGCGTGGCTTGCCACCGTTACGCGGCACTGCGCGCTGGACCGGATGCGGCGCGCGCCGAAGAACCATGTCGAGATCGACGATGGCGTGGCGCAGGAGATCGACAGCGGGATGGCATCGTTTCAGCCCGATGTCATGGTAGCCCGCGGGCTTCGCCTGTGCCTCGAGGACTTACGCGTGGAACACCGTCACGCCGTGGTGCTGGCCTATGTGCACGGGCTCACCCACGAGGAACTGGCGGAGCGGATGGGAAAGCCGCTTGGCACCATCAAGTCCTGGGTGAAGCGCGGGCTGGAGCAGTTGAAGGAATGCATGGACAGATGACCGATGATGAACGCGCCAGTGCCTATGTGATGGGATTGCTCGATGCTGAAGCCCGCGCGCAATGCCGCCTTCGTGTCATCGAGGATGCTGCTTTCTCAACGTCTGTAAGCGCATGGGAAAAGCGGCTGGCGCCACTGGCGCTGACGGAGGATGCCGAGGTGCCGGACGGCCTCCTCCAAGCCATCGAGTCACGGATTGCTGGAACCGGTGTGGAACTTCCTGGCACGGTAACGGTGCGCGCAGGTGCGGGCGACTGGATCGAGGTATCGCCGGGCCTGAAGATCAAGATCATGAACCGGATCGAATCCATCAACCGTCAGACCTTCATGGCCTGGCTGCAGCCTGGTGCTGAATATGCCGATCACGACCATGACCAGGACGAGGAAATCTACATGATGGAGGGCGACCTCATCATCGGCGATCTGGTGCTGAAGGCGGGCGACTTCCATGCGGCCCGCGCCGGCAGGCACCACCCCGTACACCGGACGACGGCGGGATGCCTGTGCCTCATTTCACAGGCGATCTCTCCGGTTTGAGGTCTGGTCGTCGGTTGGTGAAGTAAACCGTTTTACGATTGCCGTAGCCCTCAAATGGCGCAGCCGAAAATCAGCTTATGATTGAGAGCGCGGCGCAGAGCCTCGCCACGCGTGGATCGTCCTGCACGTCGGTGCGGCCCGCCAGAACGGCGGTGGATTTCAGGATCACGCCATCATCCAGTATTTTCAGGCTGTTCGCGGCAAGCGTCGAGCCGGTGGTGGTGATATCGACGATGATCTCCGCGATTCCTGCGGCAGGTGCCCCTTCGGTGGCGCCAAGGCTTTCGACGATGCGGTAGCCGGTGACGCCCTTTTCCGCGAAAAAGCGGCGCGTGAGATTATGATATTTCGTAGCGACGCGAAGCCTGCGGCCATGGCCCTCGTAGAAGCTCTCGGCGATCTCGTCGAGATCGGCCATGGTTGCGACATCGAGCCAGCATTCAGGCACCGCGACGACAACATCGGCGGGGCCGAAGCCCAGCCGCACCAGCACGTCACTCGCACTGTCATCAGGCGGGATTTTCTCACGCAGCAGGTCTTCGCCGGTGACGCCGAGGTCGATTTTCCCGTCGCGCAGATTCTGGGCGATTTCCGAGGCTGAGAGAAAGGCAACCTCCACATTCTCGATGCCGTTGAGCACGCCGCGATAGCCGCGGTCGGCACCGAGGCGCTCGATGGTGAAGCCCGCTTTCGCCAGCAAGTCTGCGGCGGCCTCCATCAGGCGGCCCTTGGACGGAATGGCAAGGGTGATCGTGCTCATGCCAGCACCGCCTTCAACCTGTCGGTGTGGATGGCGCAGCCCACTGCGGGCACTGGCACGGGTGACCCCATGTCGGAGAGCAGATTGTCATAGCGCCCGCCACCCGCGACCGGGACGGGGCCATGCGGCGTGTCCGCCTCGATCTGGAAGGTGAAGCCGGTGTAGTATTCGAGGTCCCGTCCGAAGCCCGCCGCGAAGTGGAAGCGGCGGGGGTTGAGGCCAAGCTCTTCCATCTCGAACAGGCGCTTTGCGAAGTAATCTCGCGCCGCGGCATAGCGCGCGCCGCCGCTAATGGTTTTCAATTCGGTGTCGATCGAGGCGGCATCACCCGCGATTGCCAGATAGGCATTGATGGTGTCGGCCTTGGCGGGCTCCAGCGGCGTCTCGCGGCGGTCGGCGGCTTTTCCTTCAAGACGCGAGGCAATCTCGGTCACATCGCGGCCGCCGACGAAGGGCAGCTTGCGGGTGTCGAGTTCAGTCTCGACGAGGGCCAGCGCATTGTCATCGGTCACCCGGTCAACGAGTGCTGAAATCGAGGTGCGGCGCGAGGCGCGGGCCGCGCAGAAGCTTTCGAGCAGTTGGCGGAAAGCATAAGGCCGCCAGAAGTGATGCTGCAACCGGCGGCGCCAGCGCTCCGGCATGTCGGTATCGGCCAGCAGGCCTGCAAAGAGGCCAAGGTCGCCAAAGGTGACGCGGAATTTGGTGAGGCCCGCGGCTTCCAGCGCGCTGATCGTAAGTTTCAGCACGCGCGCTTCCGCTGCGATTGCGTCCTTCGCGCCGAACCATTCGATCCCCGCCTGGGTAAATTCCTGTGGGCTCAGCAATTCATCGGGGAAGCGGAAGGCGGGGCCCAAATAGCAGTATCGCTTTTCGGCCTCGGGCTTCGCCGCGTGGCTCAGGTGATAGCGGCAGGCGGGCACGGTGAGATCGGGGCGCAGGCACATTTCAGCACCCGATGGATCGGTGAAAACAAACGTCCGTGCACGGATGTCTTCGCCCGAGCGCTCGAGGAAGATGTCGGCGGGCTGGATGATGTCGGGCGCGATCTGGTCGAAGCCCGCCCGCTCGAACACCGCCATGATGGCCGCGTTCTGCCGCTCCAGCGCCTCACGCTCGGCTCTGGATTTACCGGGCATGGGAAGAGCCC
>JBKJQU010000232.1:0-2558 GCA_046594995.1 Aestuariivirga sp. | reverse complement strand
GTGCGGCCATGGCCGATGCCGATCATGGGATAGCGCCGGCCTTCGATCAGGTTGCGGATATAGCGCGCACCCGCCATGCCAAGCGTGCGGAGCGGCAGCGGACCTTCATCGATATTGGGAACGACCTCGCAATAGTGCAGGCCGTAGGCTGCCTTCAGCTGCTCCTCGAGCGCGATGCAGCCGGCGATCGGCCCCTCGACGAAAACACGGATCAATCCCTCGGCGCGGGCACGGGCGATAAGGCGATGCGCCTTGGTATTCTGCACGCCGAGCAGCTCCGCCACTTCTCCTTGAGTCTTGCCACCGGCAAAATGCAGCCAGGCGGCGCGCGCGGCGAGCGCAGCCTCTTCATCCACCTGCAGTGCTGGCTGGTGCAGCGTCAACGCCTGATCCCATTTGCAGTGTCTATGAAAATTTTTTCTTGAGGTGCAATATTTTTCAGATAAGCTTCGAGGTCAACAGAATTCGTCATTGCACTGCAATAACCGCAGGCTCCTCACATGGGATTTTCGCTCTCCGTCAACACCAATCCGATGGTCAACCGCTTCGCGGAACCGGAAGACCTGATCAGTGTCCTCGCCGATGACATCGGTATCGGCCACATCCAGCTGGTGCACGAGTTCATCAACCCGTCCTGGGCGGCCTCGACAGTGAAGCGCCTGACGGACCGCATGGCGCAGGCATGTGTGCAGAAGCGTGCGAAAATCACCTCGATCATGACCGGCCCCTATGGACGACTCAATCACTTCGCCCATCCTGATGACGAAGTGCGGCAATACTATGTGAAGTGGTTCAAGAGGATGGCGGATATCGCCGCCGATCTCGATTGCCCGGCGATCGGCACGCAGTTCGGCATCTTCACCTACAAGGACTATGGCGACCTCAAGCGCCGCGAGACGCTGATGAAAATCGCGCTCGACTGCTGGCGCGATGTGGCCGGACACGCGAAGGCGCGCGGCCTTACCTGGCTGTTCTGGGAGCCGATGTCGGTGGGCCGCGAGTTGGGTCACACGCTGAAGGACACTCAAGGCTTGCAGGACTGGATTGATGCCTCGGGTTTTCCGATCCCGTTGAAGCCCATGGTTGATATCGATCATGGCGATGTGTCATCGCCTGAGCCGCGCGATGTCGACCCTTACGCCTGGGCCGAGGATTTCGCCACGCAGTCGCCCATCATCCATATCAAGCAATCGACGATGAACAAGGGCGGCCACTGGCCTTTCACCGCGCAATACAACGAGAATGGCCGCATCACGCCCGAGAAGCTCATCGCGGCGGTTCAGGCGGGCGGCGGCACCGATAATGAGCTGTGCCTCGAGCTCGCCTTCCGCGAGAGAGAGCCCACTGACCGGAGCGTTGTGGCCGCATTGCGCGAGTCTGTCGCTTACTGGGCGCCCCATACGAAGACAGGATTCAACTGATGGCGGTGCACCCTAGGTCCGTCATTCCGGCGAAGGCCGGAATCCCGCTTCCTTCAAAGGTGGACCCCGGGACACAACACTTGCGCCGGGGTGACGATCCTTTGGAGATTTTGCAATGAAGAAGGTTCCATGGATCGGCACCAGCTGGAAGATGAACAAGACGCGAGCCGAGGCGCGTGTCTTTGCAACCATTCTCGAGGCTTCCCCCTTTGCCAGCACACCCCATGCGCAGCCCTTTGTGATCCCGCCCTTCCCCTACATCGCGGAAGTGGCCGATATCCTGAAAGGCACGAAAGTGAAGATCGGCGCGCAGAACATGCATTGGGCCGACCAGGGCGCGTGGACGGGCGAGGTTTCGCCCCTGATGGTGAAGGACTGCGGCGCGCATCTCGTCGAGTTGGGCCATAGCGAGCGCCGCACCTTCTTCAACGAGACGGACGAGACAGTTGCCCTGAAGGTCGCGGCCGCGGTGAAGCATGGTCTCGTTGCATTGGTCTGCATCGGCGACACGCGCCGCGAACATGAGGCGGGTGCCACGGCGGATGTGTTGGCGATGCAGACCCGCTTTGCCTTGCGCGACGTGGGAAAGAGCGCGCGTGGCAACGTGATCATCGCCTACGAACCCGTCTGGTCCATCGGCGAGGGCGGCGTTCCGGCGGACCCTGATTTTGCCAATGAGCAGCACAGGCGCATCAAGTCGATCACGACTGACATCGTGGGCGAGCCCCTGGATGTACTCTATGGAGGCAGCGTCAATCCGCAGAACTGTTGCGATCTGGCGGCGAAGTCGGATATTGACGGCCTGTTCATCGGACGCTCCGCCTGGGATCCGTCCGGCTATATCGGCATCATCGCAGCGGTCACTGCCGCACTGGGAGAACGGTCATGAAAATCGCAATTGCCGGCGACAGCGCCGGAAAGCCGCTGGTCGATGTGATCGAGGCCCACCTGAAGGCCAAGGCCGAGCACGCCGTCACCAACATGAGTCAATCGGGCTTCTACGCCGATCTCTCGGCGGGCGTTGCCCATGCGGTGAAGGACGGCCAATACGACCGCGCCATCCTCTGCTGCGGCACCGGCATCGGCGTGTGCATTTCCGCCAACAAGGTGCCGGGCATCCGTGCCGCCTTGACGCAT
>JBKJQU010000231.1:0-4513 GCA_046594995.1 Aestuariivirga sp. | reverse complement strand
TTCACGAAGCGGCCCATGATGGTCACGCGGGGGCCTGTCAGCGCATCACCGGACGGCGGCACCTCCGCCACCATGATGCTGGCCCTGGGATCGGAGAGAAGATTTTTCGTATGCCAGGCAAGGGCTGAAATGAGGATCAGGGGATGCCCCGTAACATCGGTCGCGACGTTCACCAGCGAGGCATAGGGCGTTCCGTCATCCTGATTGAGGCTGGCCAGCGTGGCAGTCCGGGCCGTCCGCAGCAGCCTGCGGGCTTCGATTCCGGTGAATGTCCTGTGTCCACTCATGATCAAACCTCGCAATTCTGGCAAAGACCACTTATCATCACTGCCACATTTTGTTCCAGTTCCGATCCTAGTGGCAGATAAGGGAATACCTGAAGGATGAACAAGAAAATGCCGACGATTGCCCTGGTCGATGACGACCGCAATATTCTGACCTCCGTGGGCATGGCGCTCGAGAACGAGGGCTATAGCGTACAGAAGTACAGTGACGGCGCCGCAGCGCTCCAGGGGCTTCAGGACAATCCGCCCGACATGGCCATCTTTGATATCAAGATGCCGCGCATGGACGGGATGGAGCTGCTCCGCCGCATCCGCCAGAAATCCGATCTGCCCGTCATCTTCCTCACCTCGAAGGATGACGAGATCGACGAGCTCTTCGGCCTCAAGATGGGGGCAGACGACTTCATCAAGAAGCCGTTCTCGCAGCGCCTCCTCGTCGAGCGCGTCAAGGCCGTGATGCGCCGCATCGTCAACCGCGAGCCGGGAGCGGTACCGGCCGAAGCCGTCAAGGTGATCGAGCGCGGCAAGCTTGCCATGGATCCGGACCGTCATTCCTGCACATGGGACGGAAAGCCCGTGACGCTGACCGTCACCGAATTCCTGATCCTGCAATCGCTGGCGCAGCGGCCGGGCATCGTGAAATCGCGCGATGCGCTGATGGATGCGGCCTATGATGATCAAGTTTATGTCGATGACCGCACCATCGACAGCCACATCAAGCGGCTGCGCAAGAAATTCAACGCGGTTGATCCCGATTTCGATGGAATCGAGACGCTTTATGGCGTTGGCTACCGGTTCAAGGAGCAATAGGACGGCCTGACGACAGGCACACCGAGATGCTGGACAGGGTGAAGACTCCCGAGGCGATCGACCGCGCCGAGCCTGAGGAACAGGCCGACGCTGCAGAGAGCGGTGTGCTTCAAGGCAAGAAAAGCTGGTTCTGGCGCTTTGCGCCACAGCGGCTGACGAGCCGCATCGTGCTGCTCAATCTCCTGGGCCTCATCATCCTCGTCACCGGCATCCTCTACTTCAACCAGTTCCGGCAGGGGTTGATCGATGCGCGGGTGCAGAGCCTCACCACGCAGGCGCAGATCATCGCCGCCGCCATCGCGGGCTCGGCAACGGTCGATACCGGATCTATCGTCATCGATCCGGATTCTCTCGCGGATTCCAGCGATGACGCCGTGGCCGATGCCGACCAGCTTTCGAGCCTCGATTTTCCGATCGATCCGGAAACAGCCGGGCCGATCCTGAAGCGCCTGCTCGCCAACACAACCGTCCGTGCACGGATCATCGACAAGGACGGCAATCTCGTCGTCGACAGCCGCTTTCTCTACAGCCGCGGCGACATCGTCCAGTCCGACCTGCCGCCGCTCGATGCAGGCGGCGACGGCATCCTGAATCGGTGGTGGAATGAACTCCTCACCTGGGCCTTCTCCTATGATTATCCCCAGCAGGTCGAATATGGCTTCGACAATGGCAAGGAATTTCCGGAAGTCGCCGCCGCGCTGAACGGCGCTACGGTCAGCGTGGTGCGCCTGAACGACCGCCGCCAGATCATCGTTCTCGTCACCGTGCCGGTGCAGCGGTTCCGTGCAGTACTTGGTGCGCTTGTCCTCTCGACGACAGGCGGCGAGATCGACAATGTGCTGAGGGCCGAGCGCCAGGTGGTGTTCATGACCTTCGGCTTCGTGGCGCTGGTGACGATCCTGCTTTCGGTGCTGCTGGCGTCCACCATCGCACTGCCGCTCCGCAAGCTGGCGGCAGCTGCCGAGCGCGTGCGGCGCGGCATCAACAAGCGCGTGGAGATTCCCGACTTCACCTCGCGGCGCGACGAGATCGGCGATCTCTCCGGCGCGGTGCGCGACATGACGACGGCGCTCTATAACCGCATCGATGCCATCGAGGCCTTCGCGGCGGATGTGAGCCATGAATTGAAGAACCCGCTCACCTCGATGCGCAGCGCCGTCGAGACGCTGGCCTATGCGAAGAATGACGAGCAGCGCAACCGGCTGGTCGACATCGTCAAGCATGACGTGAAACGGCTTGACCGGCTCATCACCGACATCTCGGATGCCTCCAGGCTTGATGCCGAACTGGCGCGCGGGGAATCGCATCCGCTCGATCTCCGCCAGCTGGTCGAATCGATCGTCGGCTACGCCAATGACACGCGGAAGCCCGGTCAGGCGGAGATCGTGCTGGAGATTGCCAAGCTGCCGCCGGGCATGGACAGGACGAAGGCCTATCTGGTCCAGGGCCACGACTCGCGGCTTGGCCAGGTGACGCGAAACCTGATCGACAATGCGCGTTCCTTCACCAAACCCGGAACGAAGCTCACCATCCGTCTGCGGCGTGCCGGAAGCGACGTCGAGTTCCGCATCGATGATTGCGGGCCGGGCATTCCGCCCGACAATCTGGTGCGCGTCTTTGAGCGCTTCTACACCGACAGGCCAGAGGGGAGCTTCGGCTCCAATTCGGGACTGGGACTATCGATCTCGAAACAGATCATCGATGCGCATCGCGGCCGCATCTGGGCCGAGAACCGCTATGGCAAGGCGGAACCGGCAGCAGAGAAACCCGTTCTAGGCGCACGATTCACCGTTCGCATTCCGGCAGCACAAGATGAGTGAGACAGCGGTTATCCATGGCAGCTGCATCGCGGTCGACGGCCAAGGAGTCCTGCTGCTTGGAGCACCGGGTGCTGGAAAATCCGACCTCGTGCTGCGTTTCCTGGATCATCAGGGCAGCGGAACATCAGGTAGGCCGCGCTCGGCCTATCTGGTGGGAGATGACCAGGTGGTGATCCAGCGCGACGGCGAGATGCTTGTCGCGTCCGCGCCTTCTTCTCTGGCCGGAAAGCTCGAAGTGCGGGGCCTCGGCATCGTCTCCGCCCCGGCCGTCTCGCATGCACCGCTCGTGCTGGCGGTGCGGCTTACATTCGCCGCCGAGATCGAGCGCCTGCCCGACCTGACGCAGAGCCGTTTCGACATTCTGGGGCTCACCGTTCCGCTGATCCTGATCGACCCCGAAAAAGCCTCGGCACCCGCCCGCATCCGCGCCGCGCTGGACCTTCTCGGTCCCGGCTAATGGTATATTGCATCGCAATGAAGTTGGGGGCATTGTGCGCCTCCCTCAAACGGCGAGAGCGCGGAGTCTCAGTGTCACCATGATCGGACTCGTCCTGGTCACCCACGGCCGCCTGGCCGAGGAATTCCTCCATGCACTCGAACATATCGTGGGGCCGCAGTCCGGCATCGAGACGATTGCCATCGGCCCCGACGACCGCATGGAGAACCGCCGCGCCGACATTGCGGAGGCGATCTCCCGGGTCAATTCCGGCGCTGGCGTCATCATACTCACCGACATGTTCGGCGGCACGCCATCGAACCTCGCAATCTCGCTCCTTGAAATCGGCAAGGTGGAAGTTGTGGCGGGCCTGAACCTGCCGATGCTCGTCAAACTCGCCCGCATCCGCAAGGATTACGCGCTCGACAAGGCCGCAACCGCCGCGCAGGACGCCGGCCGTAAATACATCAACGTGGCAAGCCAGATTCTCGGAGACTAACCTTGCCAGCGGTGCAGATGGACATGCCGATCATCAACCAGCGCGGGCTTCACGCGCGCGCCTCCGCCAAGTTCGTAAAATGCGCCGAAGGCTTCGATGCCGACATCACGGTAAGCCGCGACGGCATGACGGTGCCCGCCACCTCGATCATGGGCCTGATGATGCTGGGCGCCGCCATGGGCACCTCGATCCAGGTCGCCGCATCGGGCCCGCAGGCCGAAGTTGCGATGGACGCGCTCAGAAATCTCGTGGCCTCGAAGTTCGACGAGGATTAGAGCGGCGCGCGGCCACTCCATGTTTCCTTGGCCGTTTATTCCCCCTCTCTCCATCACCGGCCTTGAGCCGGTGACCCAGACTTCCGGCACATGTGATTGTCGAAAGTCTGGGTGGCCGGGTCAGGCCCGGCCATGGAGAGATTGGGAATAATGACCAGCGCACTGACACATTCCACAGCTCGAAACAAAAACGGCCGCCCCGGAGGACGGCCATTTCATCCGTAAGCAACCAAAACTCAGATCGCGTTTTCGATCCAGGCCTGAAGCTGGTTCTTGGGGGCCGCGCCGACCTTGGTGTCCGCCACCTTGCCGTCCTTGAACACCATCAGCGTGGGAATGCCGCGCACACCATATTTCGACGGGGTGCCGGGGTTCTCGTCGATGTTGAT
>JBKJQU010000104.1:0-11261 GCA_046594995.1 Aestuariivirga sp. | reverse complement strand
ACGAAACGATCCTCGCCAGCGGACAAGCCACGGCGGACAATCTTGCCGCGCAGATGGCGATGATCATGTTCGCGGCGCGCGCCCCCGGCGTTGCCATGCTGAAGAAGATCTATGCCGTACTCGACCGCAACGCGGAGGCCGCAGCGGCGGCGGCGCATTGCACGGTGAAGCGGCACTGGGTGTCGAAATCGAAACCGGGCCTTGCCAATCATGCGATGGCGGAGATCACCTATCGCAACTTCGAACGCGCAGGCGCGCCCCGCTATGGAGCCGATGCCGTCGCGAAGGCACAGGCTTTGCAGAAGGAACTGGGGCTTGATCCGATGGCTCAACCTTTTGCCGATGAACTGGGCCAGCTCGTGCCGCCGCAAGAGGCGGAGCGCCGCCTGCGCCTCGATCTGCCCTCATGGCAGACGCATTATACGTCCGACGATTATACCGACATGACGTGGTTTGCCCCCACCGTGCGCTTCTATGTGGGCCGCGCTGTGCTGAAGGGCCCTCCCGGCTTTTCTTATCCGGAATGGGCCTTGAATGCGCTGGGTGGAATCCCGTCCTGCATCGACCCGACAGTCGAGACTGCGGGCAAGACCATTGCCGCGACGATCCTCGATCTGATGACGGACAAGTCCGCGCTTGCAAGAGCGCAGGAAGAATTCCGTACACGGAAGGAAGCGTCAGCCGATCCCGCTCCGTGGTGCGATTACCCGCCGCCCGTGGATTTCCCTTGGCCCGAATATGTGGAAACGCCAAGAGGCCGCGGGTGGTGGATCCCTGCCACCGCAAACGACAAGGCGATGGAACGCTAGAGCAACCGGCGGTCAATTGACCGCCGATAAGTTGCTCGGAAGCCTAGATTTTGGCGCATTTTTCGCATCGCAAGTGATTTCACTTGCTCGCCCAATGCGCTAGGACGCGAGCGGCCGAAGCTCCTTCAGCAGCTTTTCGCGGATGGCACGGATGTAGTCCTCGAAATCGCGTGCCGGCTCGATGAATGAGTCAGGACCGATGATGACGTGGTCGCGGTAGTAGACGTCGAGACCCTCCTGGTCCGCCATGATGGGGAGGCCATTGACAACGATCCGCGCGGCGTTCGCCCGCTGTCGCGCCGCCTCCAGATCTCCTCCACCATTATCAGGCCCGTCGCCAGATACGTCGATGATGCGGCGTTGGCCGTCGAATTCATTGGTTTCGATCAATGCGGTGCTGTCGTCGAGCGCTGTCGCGATCGAGGTGGCACTCGCCCGCATCCACCGCCTGATCAACCCGATGCGGAAGCCGAACGCCTTGGAATCGCGCGCCGATTCGAGGTGCGTGAACGGCAGAACGACACGCGTTTCACCCGGTGCGCCCCATTGAACCACGGCAACTGCTGCACCAAAGGGTTTCAACAGTTCGATGGCCTGCTGCACCTCCGGGTCACGGAAGGCCAGCGCCAGACCATCAAGCTGTAACTGGAATTCCTTGCGGTCGACACTGGCCGAACTGTCGAGCGCCAGCACAAGTTCAATGGCAACCGGTACATTGCCCTGGGCCATGGCCGGCGTGATTGAGAATGCCAGCGCTGCCAGATGCCACTTCATCGCGGCAGGTCCGCATAATGGCGATAATCGGAACCTTTAGCCAGTTTGGGCGAAAGCTCGCGCTTCAGCTTGCGCCGGAACGCTTCGGCAAAATCCTCGAAGTCCGCCGCGTAGTCCACGAAGGCATTGCTGCCCGTCATCACATTGCGCTCGAAGTAATCCTCGAGGCCTTCCTCCGCATTGCCAATCACGAGGCCGTTGATGGTAATGTCACCGGCGCGCGCAAGAGCCTGCGCAAGGCCGGGATGGGGGCCGATATTGTTCCTGCCATCTCCCGAAACGTCGATCTTCTTCTCGATGCCTTCATAATCGTTGTTTTCGATTTCCCTGATCGCGAAGTTCATGGCACTGCCAAGCGCCGTGAGATGCCCGAGGTCTTCACGCGGCATGTTCAGTAGGCTATCTGCGAATGCAGAGATGTCCTGTTCGCTGCGCAGCACACGCCATGGATTGGGAGTGCTGGAGCTTGGGAAACCGGCCCACAGCGTGACCTGCACGGCCACGCCTGCTTGATGGTTGAGGATCAGTTCAATGACTTCCCCGTCCCGGAAGGCCTGTGACATGCCTTCCTTCTGCTGACGGAACTCGATGTCATTGACGCTGGTCGACACGTCGACAGCGAGCAGGAGTTCCATCGAGACGGGCTGCTTTGCAGCCGCGGGAGAAGCCACCATTGCTGTTGCAAGACAAAGGCGCGACGCGATGCCGCGTGACAACCACCATACGTGTGCCCCAAATCGCCTGCAGGGGTACCCCATGCGCCAGTTCATGATCGAAGTTTCAGCCGCCATTGCCCTCACCCTTGGGGCCATATTTGCATCCGCCACCGGGGCGGTGGCCAATGACGTGATGGTGATGAATGCCTTTGCCCGTGCCTCTGCCACGCCAGTGGCAAAGGCGGGCGTTGCCTATGTGAGCGTGATGAACCACGGTGCCACGGCAGACAGGCTTGTCTCGATCACGACAACGGCCGCAACGGGTGCCGAACTCCACACCACGGTGATGGAAGGCGACGTGATGAAGATGGAGACGGTGGGGCCTCTTGATGTTCCGCCGATGGCGACCGTCGAGATGAAGCCCGGCGGGCTGCATGTCATGCTGACGGGTCTCAAGGCGCCGCTCAAGGAAGGCCAGAAGATCGAGATCATCCTCACTTTTGAAAAGGCAGGCGAGGTCAGGGTCTCGGTTCCGGTTGGCGCTGTTGCCGCCGGAACCCATGATCACGCTTCGGGCGAATCGAGCGACTGAGGCGGCTCGCGCAGCGGTTTGAGCGCTTCGTCTTCCGCCTTGATCCGCCAGTAAAGCATTGCGGCATTGAGCACCGCAAAAAGAATCGCATACCACCACAGTCCAAAGGCCATCGGCAGGATGAAGATTTCACCTGCGACGACCATGTAATTGGGATGGCGGAAAAAGCGGTACGGGCCCTCCGCCACCAGCGTCTCGCCTGGCACGATGATGATGCGCGTTGTCCAGCGGCTGCCGAGTGCCGCGATGATCCAGCCGCGCGCCGCTTCCAGCACAAGATAGGCGATGATCCATGGCATCGAGACAATCGGGTTCTGGTAGATCACCAGATACCACAACCCGGCGAGCCAAAGCGTGTGCAGCGCCACCATGATGGGATAGTGGTTCGAACCGATCTCGAGACCGCCGCTGGCGATCAGCTTCTTGGTGTTGCGATTAGCAATATAAAGCTCGGCCAGGCGCTGCAGCGTGACGAGCGACAGGATGATGATATTTGTCCACATGGGTATCAGTGTAGCATGGTTATGAAGCTGGCGGTAAAGCCCGGTCCGAGAGCCGAAATGAAGCGGCGCCCGGTGCCTGAATTGGCCAGTTCCCGTTCCAGCACGAACAGTACGGTGGGTGCAGACATGTTGCCGAAACCTTTGAGGATATCGCGCTCGTTGGCGAGTCTTCCCTCTCCGGTTTCGAAGGCTTGCTCGAGCGCCGTCACCACCTTTGCGCCGCCGGGGTGAAAGCAGAAGCTCTGCATGTCGCCGATGGTAAGGCCGTGGCGGGCGAGGAACTGGTCTGCGGCAGGCCGAAGCTCGGTCGTGGCGAGATCGGGTATGCTGCGGGAAAAAATCGCGCCAAAACCCTGGTCGTCCAGCCGCCAGCCCATGACATCGACCGTGCCGGGCCAGGTGTGTTCGCCGCTGTGCTCGATTGCCCCCAGCCCATCGCCCTTGGTCGAGACGACGCAGGCCGCGGCGCCATCGCCGAACAGTGCGGTGGCAATGATGTTGGACTTTGACATCTCATCGGGCCGGAACGCCAACGTGCACAGTTCGATGACAACCAGCAGCACGTTGGAGCCGGGCTCCGCGCGTGCCAGCCTTGCCGCAAGCGACAGGCCGGAAACACCGCCCGCGCAGCCCAGTCCGAAGACCGGAACGCGTTTCACGTCGTCCCGGAACCCCATGCCGCTCATCACCCGTGCCTCGATGGACGGCGTTGCCACTCCGGTGGACGACACCATAACGATCATGTCGATGTCGGAAGGCTTCTTTTCCGCCATCAGCAGCGCCTGGGAGGCGACTTTCTGGAACAGTTCCGATGCGCCCTCGATGAAGGCCTTCGTCCGCTCTGGCCAGCCTTGATCCTGCCGGAACCATTCATAAGGACACACCGAATAGCGGCAATCGATGCCGGAATTGCCGAACACCGGCATCAACCGCTCGAAATCCTTGTGGCGGCCCGCGAAAATCGCCGTGGCCTCGCGGATCACGTCTTCGGTGCGCAGCACATGCGGCGGAACTGCCGTCGCAAGGCTTAGTAATTTTGGCATCATGAATCTCTCCGATGTGACCGGTACGTTTTTGGCGGCGATCCTGTACCATTGATAGCAATCACGTTTGCGCGAGTCTCGCATTGGAAGCGACTGAAATCATTCTGCTCTTTGCAGGGGGCCTGCTGGCGGGGTTCATCAATGTGCTGGCGGGCGGCGCCGGATTCATGACGGTTCCGCTGCTGCTGGCCGCAGGCATGACCGAGATCGAGGCCAACGCCTCGAATTTCGTGGCCGTCCTGCCGGCCAATGTGGTCGGAACGCACGTTTACCGAAAGGAACTGGCGAAGGTCAAAAAGCACCTGGGTCTCCGATTGTTCCTTGCCGCCGCCGGTGGCGTACTGGGCTCCTGGATCCTGATCACCACGGGGCAGGAGTCCTTCCAGAGAGTCATTCCCTGGCTGCTGCTGTTTGCCACGCTGTCCTTCGGGCTCGGACCTTGGATCAAGCTGAAGCTCGAGCGGGATTTTGCTTTCGACGGCAGCCGCTGGATTTGGTTGTCGTTTACTCTGGAGTTTCTCGTCTACGTCTACGGCGGCTATTTCGGCCTGGGCATGGGAATCGTGCTGTTCGCGATCCATTCGATCTTTTCGCAAATGACGATCCATCAGGCCAACGCTCTCCGGAACATCACCATCACGCTGATGACCATCATCAGCATACTGATTTTTGTGCAAGCCGGCGTCATCCGCTGGGTCCCCTCGCTCATCATGATGACCGGCGCGATGATCGGCGGTTACTTCACGGCGAGGATTGCGCTGCGGGTTCCGGCGGCTTACGTGCGGAACGGCATTCTTGTCTGGGCCGTGTGCCTCACGGCGCTGGCATTCTGGCGCTATCACTGAGTGTGGCGGCGCGCTCCCTCGCGTCGCTCAGCCTTGCTTCGCGGTGCGCGGCATAGAGCCCCGTCGCCACGATGAGCACCATGCCGATGGTGGCGATCCCGTCCGGAAGTTCGCCGAACACTGCAATGCCTGAAACGATAGCAAAAACCATGATCGAGTAGCGGAAGGGGGCCGTGCCTGAAAGTTCGCCCAACCGCAGCGTTGCCACCATGAAAAGATAGCCGGATGCCAGGAACACCGCCGCCAGTGCCAGCAGCGCAAACTGCCGCGCGTCCGGCATGGTGAAACCCTGGATACTGCAGAGAATTGCACCGCCCGCGGTAACGAAGCTGGCGTTGGCCAGCGCGATGACGAAAGTGGGAATGCGCTTGGGGATGCGCTTGGTGAGAAGGTCGCGCACGGCCACCGCAAAGACGATAAGGAGGGCGAGTGATTCATAGATGTTGAAGCTCGTGACCGATGGCTTCACGATCATGAGGACGCCGATGAAGCCGAGGACGATCGCGCTCATGCGCCTCCAGCCCACACGCTCTCTCAGGAAAACCATCGAGAGCAGGGCCACGGCCAGCGGCACCGCCTGCATCACGGCCGTGAGATTGGCGATCTGCATGTGCATCAGCGCCGTTACGAAGGCGATGGTAGAGGCGAGATCGAGGCAGGCCCTGAGCATCACCATGCGGTTGCCGATATGCGGAAGGTCGGCAATCATGCCCTGCCGGTAGCAGATGTAGCCGATCAGCAGCATGGCGATGACGCCGCGCACCATGATGATTTCGCCCACGGGAAGGCTATGTCCCACAAGCTTGATCAGCGTATCGTTGGTGACGAACGAACCCATGGCGAGGACCATGAAAAGTCCTGCGCGAAGTGCTGTATTTCTGGGCAAGGAGAACATGCGGCAGCAGTAGCCCAGATCGGGGCTGGCGCACAGTGCGCCAGACGCAGGCATGCCTTGCAGCCGGAAGCTAACCCCCGGTCACGCTCATGTGGCGGCTGACAGCGGGCTTGTTGTGGCGCCTGTCGATGATAAAGTCGTGGCCTTTGGGCTTGCGGGAGATGGCCTCGTCGATGGCGGCGTCAAGCAGCTCATTGCCTTCGGAAGCCCGCAAGGGAGCGCGAAGGTCGGCGGCATCTTCCTGGCCCAGGCACATGTAGAGCGTGCCGGTGCAGGTGAGGCGCACCCGGTTGCAGCTTTCGCAGAAATTATGCGTCATCGGCGTGATGAACCCTAAGCGTCCGCCGGTCTCCTTCACCGTCACATAGCGTGCAGGTCCCCCGGTCTTGTAAGGGATGTCTTCCAGCGTGAACTGGTCCATTAGCGAAGCGCGGACCACGGAGAGCGGCAGATACTGTTCGGTGCGGTCGCCCTCGATATCGCCCAGCGGCATGGTCTCGATCAGTGTAAGGTCCATGCCTTCCCCGTGCGTCCAGCGGATCATTTCGGGGATCTCGGCGTCATTCACGCCTTTCAGCGCCACGGCATTGATCTTGATCGAAAGGCCGGCGGCCTGGGCAGCCTTGATGCCCTCTTTCACCTTCGGGAGATCGCCCCAGCGGGTAATGGCCTTGAACCTGGCGTTATCCAGCGTATCGACCGAGACATTGATCCGGCGTACGCCATGGGCCGCAAGCTCCGACGCATGCTTGGCCAGTTGCGAACCATTGGTTGTGAGCGTCAATTCCTCAAGGGCACCCGAGCGAAGGTGACGCCCGATGCTTTCGACCAATGTCATGATGCCCTTGCGCACCAGAGGCTCACCACCGGTAAGCCGCAGCTTCCTTACGCCCTTTTCGATGAAGGCCGTGCACAACCTGTCCAGTTCCTCCAGCGAGAGAAGGTCCCGCTTGGGCAGGAAGGTCATGTCTTCCGCCATGCAATAGACGCAGCGGAAGTCGCAGCGGTCCGTCACCGACACGCGGAGATAGGAGACATGCCGGCCGAACGGATCGATCAGGGAGGTCTGGCTCATGATGCGTAATATGTGAGCGTATATAGCGCCAAGGTCAAGCCACGGTTGCCTTGCTGTTCAACTCTTTCGTATTGGGCAGAAACATGGCGAGAAGGCCAAACGCCGGCAGGAACGAGCAGAGGTGGTAGACGAACTGGATCGACGTGTGGTCTGCCACCGAGCCGAGCACCGCGGCACCCACGCCCGCGATACCGAAGGCCAGCCCGAAGAACAATCCAGACACCATGCCGACCCGGCCCGGCATCAGTTCCTGCGCATAGACCAGCATGGCGGAAAAGGCCGACGCCTGGATGAAGCCGATGGGAATCGACAGCGCCACGGTCCAGAAATGATCGGCATAGGGGAGTATCAGCGTGAAGGGCAGGGCGCCGAGTACGGAAAACCAGATGACGGCCTTGCGGCCGATCCGGTCGCCGATGGGTCCACCCAGCAGCGTGCCTGCCGCGAAGGCCGCGAGATAGATGAAGAGGTCGATTTGCGCCTCGTCGTTCGACAGCTTGAACGAGTCGATGAGGTAGAAGGTGTAGAAGCTGCTCATGCTGGATGTGTAGACGAACTTCGAGAACATCAGGCACAGCAACACCACGAGCGAAATAACCACCGTCTTGCGTGGCAGCTGGAGGGCGCTCTGTGCGGCAAAGTTTCCACCGCCCTTGGGCGACAGGTGATGCGCATACCAGGAGGCCGCATAGCTCAGCATGCCCACCGAAATGAGAGCGATTGCCGACAGCCAGGCGACGCTGTGCTGGCCGTAGCGGATGACGACAAGGGCCGCAAGCAGAGGCCCCAGTGCGGAACCGAAATTGCCGCCGAGCTGGAACACCGACTGCGCAAAGCCGAAACGTCCGCCCGACGACAGCCGCGCCAGCCTGGAAGCTTCCGGATGAAAGACCGAAGACCCGATTCCGATCAGGGCGGCGGCGGCCAGGATCATGGCGTAGTTGCCTGCAAAGCCAAGCATGACGAGCCCGCAGAAGGTGAGGACCGGCGCGAAGGGGAGCGAATAGGGCAGCGGCGTCTTGTCGGTAAACATGCCGATCAGCGGCTGCAGGACCGAGGCGGTGGCCTGAAAGACCAGCGTGATGATGCCGACCTGGGTGAAGGTGAGGCTGTAAGCATCCCGAAGCACGGGATAAATTGCAAGCAGCAGCGCCTGCAGCGTGTCGTTTATGAAATGGCCGCCAGTGACGGCGAACAGCACGGCATAGGTCGTGGCCTGGACACGGGCAGGAGTGGCGATGCTGGTCATGGCTATTCCGTGTGATGTAATTGCCCGAGTTAGGATTTCGGGCTGGCGAGCGCCAATGCCGATGTTGCAGGAAAGCCATGCGCTGGGGGGTGAGACAGTCCAATTTCTGATCTGTGTTGCCCGTCACTTTCCACAGTTTGAGGTGCTGCTAAGCGGTATTCAACACTCCAACCTTCATGACGGTGGATAGGACAATGGCGAAGCAGATGGAAAGAACACTGGCGATGGCAATTCTCCTCGCGGCGGCGGCGGTTCCCGCGCAGGCCTCTGGTGGCTTGTGGTGCGATGCCGCCGATTCCTACATCAGGCTGGAGGTTAGATCGGGCGTGACCCGCGGCATGGGCGGACCATTCTTTGACTTCACTGGCAGTCTCGAAATCATGGCGCAGGGCATCGTTCCCGCGTTCTCGAAACTCGACCTCAAGGACAAGCTCACACACAGCTGGCTTGACGGCGACGAGGTGAAACTTGAGTTCTATCATGAGGTCGACGCCGCAGAGACCGTAGACCAGTTTTCGCTGATCATCGAGACCGAAGTTCTGCCCGACACCGATGGCGAATATGCCGGAACCTACAAGATAACGTCTTACGGCCCAACGGCGCCCGGCACCGATGAGGGCCGCCTCGAATTGACCGGCAAGGTCACCTGCGGGGCCGACTGATCACTTGTGGGCGGCGGTTAGCAGCCAGTCCTTGAACAGGGTGATGGCATCGGTGCGGCGGTCGCTCCCTTGGGCTGGCTTGATGATGCAATAGGCATAGTCGAGCTTGATGGCGGTATCGAAAAGCTGCACGAGGCGCCCGCTTTCAAGGTCGTCGGCGATCAGTGAGCGGGGGCACAGCGCGATGCCCTGTCCTGCCAATGCCGCCGCCCGCAACAGGTTGAAATCCTGGAAGATGGGACCGGGCGAGGGGCCCACATGCTTCAATCCCGCATGGCGCATCCAGTTCTGCCAGTCGAGCCGGTCGGTATCGTGCAGCAATGGCTTTCCCAAAATCGCCTGCGGAACTTCGAAGGGGCCTTGCTTTTCGAGATAGATCGGGTTGCAGACAGCGACCGTATTGCCGGCAAGAAGCCTTGTGGAGCGGCAGCCTTCCCATTCGCCGGGACCCCACAGGATGGCGATGTCGGTCTCGTCGAAATCGATCTTCTGGCCGGTGAAAGCGTAGATGATCTTCACCGATATCTCTGGATGATCCGAGAAGAACTGCGACAGGCGCGGTATGAGCCAGATTGTCGCGATGGATGGCAGCGCCGCGATCGTCAGCGCCGGCCCGGTTTCGCTCTGCGAAAGCCTGCGGCAGGCCGCGCCCATGATATCAAAGGCTTCCGCCAGCGATCTTGCCAGTTCCTGACCCTTCGGTGTCGGGATCGTCTGGCGTCCCATCCTGTCGAACAGCTTCAGGCCGAACCACTGTTCGAGCTGCCGCACCTGATGGCTGACGGCGGATTGCGTGACGTTCAACTCTTCCGCGGCGCGCGAGAAACTGCCCGATCTTGCAGCAGCCTCGAAGCAGCGCAGCGCGTTGAGGGAAGGCAGGCGGGACAACAAGATACTCCATGAGGAAAACTCATGCAGTATGTGAGTGATCGTCTTTTGACACAAGCCCCGTTCCCGGTGAAGAAATCGCCCGCATTCAACCAGGAGCAGCACCGTCATGTCCGCCCCCGACCGTCCCGCCATCGTCGATTACCGCAACAACGGCAAGAAGCCGAAGCCAACCTTCTCGGCCGCTGAAATGCAGCGCCGGCAGGATGCGATCAGGGGCTGGATGGCGCGTAGCAACGTCGATGCCTGCCTGTTCACCTCGTACCACAACATCAACTACCTCGGAGACTTCCTTTATTGCTATTTTGGCCGGAAATATGGCCTCGTCATCACACAGAAGGCGGCGACTTCGGTGACCGCCGCCATCGACGGCGGCCAGCCCGCGCGCCGTACCTCCGGTGACAACGTCACCTATACCGACTGGTCGAAGGACAATTACTTCCTCGCCGTAAAGGACCTGGTGAAGGGTGCCAAGCGCATCGGCATCGAGTTCGATCATGTGAACATCGATTTCCGCAAGCAGCTTCAGGATGCGTTCCCGGGTGTCGATTTCGTCGATGCCGCAGCACCCTCGATGCGCTTCCGCATGATCAAGTCGGCCGAGGAGATCAAGCACATCACCAAGATGACACGCATCGCCGACATGGGCGGCGCCGCTGTCGTTGAGGCCATCGCCGTCGGCGTGCCGGAGCACGAAGTGGCCCTGCATTCGACGCAGGCCATGGTGCGCGAGATCGCCAGGGTCTGGCCCAATGGCGAACTGCTCGACACCTGGACGTGGTTCCAATCGGGTGTCAACACCGATGGCGCGCATAACCCGGTCACCAGCCGCAAGATCAGGCGCGGCGATATCCTCAGCCTGAACTGCTTCCCGATGGTTGCAGGCTACTACGTGGCGTTGGAACGCACGTTGTTTGCCGAGACGGCATCGAAGGAACACCTGCGCCTGTGGGAGGTCAATTGCCACGTCCATGACGAGGGCAAAAAGCTTCTCGTTCCGGGTGCCAAGTGCTCCGATGTCGCCAAGGCGCTGAACGAGATCTACGCCAGCCATGATCTTCTCAAGTACCGCACCTTCGGCTACGGCCACTCCTTCGGCGTGCTCTGCCATTACTATGGCCGTGAAGGTGGCCTCGAACTTCGCGAGGATTGCGATACCGTGCTGGAGCCCGGGATGGTCGTCTCGATGGAGCCGATGATCATGATCCCCGAAGGCCAGAAGGGTGCAGGCGGCTATCGCGAGCACGATATTCTCGTCATCACCGAGAAG
>JBKJQU010000102.1:0-3701 GCA_046594995.1 Aestuariivirga sp. | reverse complement strand
GCGAGGTCACCGGCCAGAACGGGGTCGGCGCCGGGCAGCAGGCCGACGATCGCGCGGGCAAGTGCTCCGCCCATGTCTTCGCCGCGCAGCCGGAACAACACCCAGTTGCCTTCCTTGTGGCGGCTGATCAGTCCTGCCTCCGCCATCAGCTTCAGGTGGCGGCTCACGCGCGGCTGGCTCTGTCCCAATATCTGGGTCAGCTCGCTGACATTCGCCTCTCCATGCGACAATATAAAAAGAATCCGCACCCGCGTAGCCTCCGCCGCCGCGCGCAAACCCGACAATAATTCATCCATGGATTTGATTATTCAACAATAATTCATTCACATCTTTGATCATTTGCAATTCCGACCACATCCTCATAAACACATAAACATATCATTATGTCTATTTCAATAAGCAATGTTAGAGCTGTTGCGTCAGATTTTTTGGATATGTTTTCACTTCCTCGTTGCAATGCCGGGTTGACGCCTTGCTTTCTACCAATTTTCACTGCGTATTATACGCAACGTCTTTCACGAGGTCAGTGGGGGCACATGAGGAGGCAATATGACCGATCCATTCTCGCACCCCTTTCGCCGCCGCGATCTGGCAGGGATGCTACTGGCTGCGATACTAAGCACCCCTGGCACCGCCCAGGCGGCGATATCGCCCGAAGACTATGTCGATTCGATCGCCAAGGAAGTCATGCGGCTGGCCAACACCGGCCAAAAGGGACCAGGGCTCAAGTCCAAGTTTGCCGCCCTTATGAACCGTTACATCAACATCAAGGGCATCGCAAACTATGCCCTCGGCACCTATTCGAAGCAGCTGCCCGCTGGCAGCAAGCCGGAGTTCTACGATCTCGTCAGCAACTACGCGGCAGCGCTTTTTGTCTATTACGTCGAGGATTTTCGCGGTACCGAACTTGAAATCACCTCAACCACCAAGCAGGGCAAGTTTACGGTCATCCAAAGTGCCATTCGCCTGAAAGGTGGCGGGCGCGAGCAGGTGCGCTGGCGCCTTGTTCCCTCGGGCGGCGGGTTCCGCGTCAACGATGTCAACGTCAAGGGCGTATGGCTGACGATCTCCATGAAGGATCGTTTCAGCAAGGTCTTGAAGGGTTCAAAAGGTGACTTTGATGCCCTGTTCGCCGAACTTCGCTCCGCTGAAACCTGGTAGCGCCGCGACGCGCTGTTGACGGGCCGCGAAGCCCGCAACTAAAGCTCAGCAATGACCGATACTGGAAAGCGAATCATGGTGAAACGTCCCGCGGCCAATACCGGCGGCCTTACACGGCGCGCACTGGTAACGGGCCTTGCCATGGCATTCGTGACGCCGGCCTTTGCCGCCGAACACCCTTCCGTCACCTATATGAAGAAAGTGGCGAAGGACATGCTCAACGCCCACCGGCAGGGCACCGTTGCCAGCTTCAAGCGCGCTATCCAGCGCCACGCCGATGTTGCGGCCATTGCAGATTATTCGCTAGGCCAATACCGCTCAAAGCTGCCGGCCGGGCAAAAGGAACGCTACTACGGCGGCGTTGCCACCTTCATGGCGCGCTATTTTGCCGACCAGTCCCGCGAATATCCGATTGGAAAATATGAAATAGGCGATGCCAAGGCGATGGAAGGCAAGGACGTTCAAGTCAACACCAGGGTGTTCCTGCTCAACGGCCAGACCTACACGGTTGTCTTCAATCTCGGCTGGGGTGACGGGCGCTATCGGGTGACGGACGTCAAGGTGCTGGGCTTCTCGCTGGTCTACCTGCAACGTGGAATTTTCACGTCGTTTGTTTCAAAGCGCAATGGCAACGTCAGCGAACTGGTCACCGCGCTGAACCGTTGAAGTGTGCTTGACGGCATCGGCGGCATGCTGTTGATGTCCGCCCATGAACAGCCCCCGCTTTTATGTCACCTACCGTGTCACCCCCGATGATGCCCGGCCGATCGAGGCGCATGCCAAGGACATCTGCATCGAGGAAACTGTCGAAATCCCCGAGGACTGCGTACCAGAAGGCCATTGGGAAGCAGGGATCGTAGGCATCGTCGAAAAGATAACCGAGCGCCCTGGCAATCCCACCGACTATGACGTCCGCATCAGCTACCGCACCGACATTGCCAATGACGCGATCCCCAACCTGCTGAACGTTCTGTTCGGCAATATCTCGATCCGGCGCGGTATCAAGATCATCGGCGTTGAATTCACCGATGCACAACTCAAAGCATTTGGCGGCCCGCGCTTTGGCATCGGAGGTCTGCGCCGCGACCTGCACGTTCATGGCCGCCCGCTGGCGACAACCGCGATTAAACCGCTTGGCCTGTCTTCGAAGGAACTGGCGAAGCTCTGCGGTGGTTATGCGCGCGGCGGGCTCGATGTCATCAAGGACGACCACGGCCTTATCGACCAACACTTCCACCCTTTCGAGGAGCGTGTCGCGCGTATCCAGGAGGAAATCCGCAACGCCAATGCCAGGACCGGCGGCATTACCCACTATTATCCGATGATCGCGGGCCGCTTCGACCAGGTCGAAGCGCAGATGGCATTTGCCAAGGCAGAAGGCTGCTACGGCGTGCTCGTTCCGCCCATGTTGATCGGGCCGGACACGGGCTTTCATCTGGCCCGCAAGTATGACCTCGCAGTGATGACGCATCCGACCTTTACCGGCACGCATTTCCACGATCCGCGCCACGGCATGACGCCTGCCATCCTTCTCGGCACGCTGTTCAGGTTGTTCGGCGCCGATATTTCGGTGTTTCCGAATTCCGGCGGCCGTTTCACCTTCACCTATCAGGAATGTCAGGATGCCGCCTCGGCGCTTCGCGAGCCGCTGGGAACTCTCAAGACCTGTTTCCCGTCGCCTGCCGGCGGCATGACGATCGAGAAGGTCGGCGCCATGGTCGATGCCTTCGGCAACGACACGGCACTTCTTATCGGCGGCGCATTGCTGCGCTATTCGCCCGATCCGGAAGTGAGCGCGCGCGCCTTCCTCACCGCACTCGAGGCCGCAGTGGCAAGCCGCAAGGAGGCCGCACCATGAGCACTGTCCGCAAATTCAAGAATTTCGGCTGGGAGAATGTGCCCGTGCTAGCCTACAAGGAGGGCGGCCCCTACAAGGCCGTCACGCGTCAGATCCTGTTCGAGGGACAGGAAACGCTTCCAGCGCAGTGGCGTTATTTCGAGGTAGAATCTGGCGGGCATTCAACGCTGGAGCGTCATGAGCATATCCATTACGTGCTGATCTTGCGCGGCAAGGGCCGCTGCATGGTAGGCGGCGAGATTTCCGACATCGGCGAGCATGATCTGATCGAGGTGCCGAGCCTGGAGTGGCATCAGTTCCGCGCTGCGGACGATGCGCCGCTGGGCTTCCTCTGCCTCGTTTCCGCCACGCGCGACCGCCCGCAATTGCCAAGCGCAGACGATCTGGCCGAACTGAATAAGAACAAGGCCGTCGCCGATTTCATCCCGCCTTGAGGTTCACTTCTCCTGAAGGGTCTCGATGAAGTTCACCAGCGCGTTGATCCGTTCACGGACGATCACTTCGCGTGCCGCGGCGTCTGTATTGGCTTCGAACGCCTCCGCATCGAACCAGTCGCCCCAGACGGGCATGTCGCGGCCGCCGTGCACCTTCACATCGGCCCGGCCGTCGATCACTTCAGTCACGCGCTCGCGCGGGAAACGTCCGGAGTTCAGCTTCGACAGATTGGTGAGGTCGGCTGCGG
>JBKJQU010000054.1:0-6049 GCA_046594995.1 Aestuariivirga sp. | reverse complement strand
TAATACCTTGCGGGGTGCGGAGGATGGTGAACTCTTCGTCGAAAAACGCCAGAGCGAGAGCCTCGTCTATGATGACGGCAAGCTGAAATCCGCGAGCTTCGATGAATCCCAGGGCTTCGGCTTGCGCGCCGTGAGGGGCGAGACCGCAGCCTATGCCCACGCCACCGACCTTTCGGTTTCAGCCCTGAAACGCGCCGCCGAAGTGTGCCGCACCGTTGCGCGGGGGAACAGCGTTTCGCATTCGGTGTCGCCCGAGCGCACCAACACCAGGCTTTATGCCGATACAAACCCGGCCGAGGCGCTGGGCTTTTCCGAGAAGATCGCACTGTTGCAGAAGGTCGACGCATTCACGCGCGGGCTCGATGCCCGCGTGCGGCAGGTGTCGGTGTCGCTGGCCGCTGACTGGCAGGCGATCGAAATTCTGCGCGGCGACGGTTCGAGCTACCGGGATGTGCGGCCGCTGGTGCGCTTCAACGTTTCCGTCGTTGCCGCAAACGGCTCGGAACAGGGCCAGGGCAGCCATGGGCTTGGCGGACGCGGCGAGCCACTTTCCTATTTTACCGAGGACATCTGGCAGGAGGCGGCGCGTGAGGCATTGCGCCAGAGCCTTGTCTCGCTTGAAGCAAAGCCTGCGCCCGCTGGCGAGATGGACGTACTGCTGGGGCCGGGCTGGCCGGGCATTCTGCTGCATGAAGCCGTGGGGCATGGCCTTGAAGGCGATTTCCACCGCAAGAAGACATCCGTGTTCTCGGGCATGATGGGAAGCCGCGTAGCCTCGAAAGGTGTCACCATCGTCGATGACGGCACCATCCCCGACCGCCGTGGCTCGATCACCATCGATGACGAGGGAACGCCATCGCGTTCGACGACGCTGATCGAGGACGGCATCCTCGTCGGCCTGATGCAGGACCGGATGAATGCGCGGCTGATGGGCGTTTCGCCCACCGGCAACGGGCGGCGCCAATCCTATTCCCACGCGCCGATGCCGCGCATGACCAATACCTACATGCTGGCAGGCGACAAGGACCCTGAGGAAATCCGCCGCTCGATCAAGCGCGGGCTTTTCGCCAAGTCGTTCGGCGGGGGCCAGGTGGACATCACATCCGGCAAGTTCGTGTTCTCGTGCACCGAGGCCTATCTGATCGAGAATGGCGAGATCACGCGGCCGGTGAAGGGTGCCACACTTATCGGCGCCGGGGCGGATGCGTTGACGCGCGTGTCGATGGTGGGTAACGACATGGCGCTCGATACCGGCATCGGCACCTGCGGCAAGCAGGGCCAGGGCGTGCCGGTGGGCGTGGGCCAGCCGACCTTGCGCATTGACCGGCTGACGGTTGGTGGAACCGCCGCGTGAGGTGATGAAGCCCGCTGTCGTCATCTTCGACATGGACGATGTGCTGTGCCGCTACGATCTCGGCAAGCGGCTTCGCGTGCTGTCGCAGATCACCGGGCAAACTCCGCGCGACATCCGCGCGGCGATCTGGGATTCGGGCTTCGAGGATGATGCCGATTCAGGCGGCTATCTCGATCCCGATCATTATCTCGCCGAGTTCAGCCGCCGCATCGGCCATCCGCTGACGCGGGAAGAGTGGGTGAGGGCGCGGCGCGAGGCGATGGTGCCATGGCCCGAGATGCTGGCACTTGCCAAGGGCATCGGCGGGCAGGCGCGGACCGCGATCTACACCAACAACGGGCCGCTGACCAAGGCAACCCTCGACGCGCTTTTTCCGGAAGTGACCCGAGTGTTCAGGGAACAATATTTCTCGTTCGAGTTCGCGTTGAAGAAACCGGACCCCGGCAGCTACCGGCGGCTTCTCGAACGCATGGATGTAGCGCCCGGCCAGTGCTGGTTCATCGACGACAAACGCTCCAACGTGACGGGTGCCAGGATGGCGGGCATTCGCGGCCATCACTTCCGCAGCCATGAGCAATTGATGCCGGAAGTACGCGAGCTGGGCTTCGCGATATGAGTGCGCCCGCAGCGACAACGCAGGCGCGGTTCCTCACCGGCTCCACGATGCGCCACGTCACGATCATGACGCTGACAGGCGCATTGGGATTGATGTCGCTGTTTCTTGTCGATCTTGTCGATCTTTTCTTCCTGTCGATGCTGAACCAGACGGAAGTGACGGCTGCCATCGGCTATGCGGGAACGATCGTCTTCACCAATCTCTCGGTGTCGATCGGCACCGGCATCGCGGCCGCGGCGCTTGTGGCGCGCAACCTTGGCGCCGGCAATGTGGAGCGCGCGCGCGAATATGCGACGAGCTCGCTGCTCTTCGCGCTCATCATCTCCGCCATCATCACACTGATGATCGCATCGGGCTCCGGCGCGCTGCTGTCGCTTCTGGGTGCGCAAGGAGAAGCGAAACGGCTGGCGCTGGTTTTTATCTGGACGATGACACCGGGCTACATCCTCATCACCGGTGCAGTGTGCTGCTCCTTCATCCTGCGGGGACTGGGTGACGCCAAGCGCGCGATGTACATCACGCTTTCATCCGCCATCATTACGGCGATTGCAGACCCCATCTTCATCTTCGGATTAGGCTGGGGAATCCAGGGTGCGGCGGCAGCCACCGTGCTGGGGTATCTCGTGTCCTTCGGGATCGGCATCCATGGCGTGTCGAAGGTGCATCGCTTCCTCAACCCGATGCGGCTTGCCGGATTGAAGCGCGACTTCAGCGCGATCTGGGCCATCGCATTGCCTGCGATGCTGACCCAGCTTGCCACGCCTTTCGCCAATGCCTATGTCACCTATGAAGTCGCGCCCTTCGGCGACGAAGCCGTGGCTGCATCCGCTATCATCGGACGAGTCATTCCCGTGGCCTTCGGCATGATCTTCTCGCTGTCGGGCTCGGTCGGACCCATCATCGGGCAGAATTTCGGCGCAGGGCGGTTCGACCGCGTGAAGCAGACGCTGAAAGACGGGCTTATGTTCTCGGCGATCTATACACTTATCACCTCCGCCATTCTCTTCATGTTCCGCCATGAGATCGCGGAGGCGTTCAACGCATCAGGGCGGACCGTCGATATCGTGGTGTTCTTCTGCACCTTCATCGCCGTGAGCTGGGCTTTCGCCGGCGCGCAGTTCGTGTCCAACGCCGCCTTCAACAATCTGGGGCGGCCCAATCTCTCCACCTATTTCAACTGGGCCAAGGCCACCATCGGCACCATTCCCTTCGCCATGGCGGGTGCGAGCTTCTGGGGGCCTGAAGGCGTTCTCGTGGGCACGGCCGTGGGCTCCGTCATCTTTGGCATTGCGTCAGTGTTCGCAGCCTATAGGATTGCGGACCGGAGCGGCGGACCCAAGCCTTAAGCGGAGCTTGCGATGAGTTTGATGAGGATGCTGTCCTCGGCACAAGGCGGGCAGCTTTTCGAGACGGTGGCGCGGAGCCTCGATCTCGATGAGGCGGAGACGCGGAAAGCCATGGGCAAGCTTTGCCCGGCCATCGCCCGGCAGCTGAAAGCCGCGGCGCAAGATGACGAAGAGCTGTTTCAATCCCTGCTCGATCTCATTGCGGATGGCGCGCAGGGATCGCCGCTGGAAGACCCCGAGGCCATTACCGGGCCCGAAGGCCTCTCCGACGGCAATGCTATTCTCGGCGATATCTACGGCTCGCGGAACGACGCGATGATCGCTCTCCGGAAAGTGGCCGCCGATACGCCGGAGCGCGAGCTGACGAAGCTTGCCCCGATTTCGGCCACGGCCGTTGTGGCGGCACTCGCCCATGCCAACCAGCCTGTAGCACCTCAGGCCATGAGCCTGGCCGGAGCACAGCAGGCCGCAGGCGGAAGCGAAGGCGGATTGGTTGGCACCCTCATCAATGCCGTGATCGCGGGTGCTGTTACAGGTATCATGCGCGAACTGACGTCCGCCACACGGCGGAGCACCACAAGCTATACCCGCAGCCGCACCAGGAAGCGGACCACAACGGCTTCACGGCCGCGGAAAAAGAAGACAACCACCACCACACGCAAGCGCAGCACGGCAGGAGTATCGATCGAGGATATCTTCCGCGACCTGCTTGGCGGAAACCGGACCTAAGGGAGAAGACACATGGATCTTTCAGCAATCGGCCGCCAGTTCGGCCTCGACGAACGGCAGACGCAGGCGGCCTTCGATGCGCTTGCCCCCGTGGTGGCGGCGGGACTGCGCCGCAATACACAATCCGACGAGGGGCTTGCGGGCCTTCTCGGCGCGCTGGCCGGTGGCGGCCATGCCCGCTACGCCGAGGATGACTCGGTGCTGACCTCGCCCGATACGATTGACGAGGGCAACGCCATTCTTGGCCATGTGTTCGGATCGAAGGACGTGAGCCGGGGCGTGGCGCAGCAGCTTTCGGCCTCGTCGGGCATCGGCGAGGGAATCCTCAAGAAGCTTCTCCCCATTATCGCCGCCATGGTGATGGGCCAGATTGCCAAGAAGGCCGGTGGCGGACAATCGCAATCCTCCGGCGGAGGCGGGCTGGGAGATATTCTCGGCGACATCCTCGGCGGCGGTGCGCAACAGCGCCAGCAGCCGCAGTCCCAGGGTGGCAGGCTAGGTGACATTCTGGGCGACATCCTCGGCGGCGGGCAGCAACGCGGAGCCCAAGGCGGCGGTGGCCTTGGCGATATCCTTGGCGGCATTCTGGGTGGCGGCGCGCAGCAGCAGGAAGAACCGCAACGGCGGGCTCCGGCACCCCGTCAACGCGGCGGCATCGAGGATATCCTGAAGGACATCCTCGGTGGCGGCGATGCGGCACAGGAACCCGAGCGCGTGGAGAAAGTGACACGCACGCGCCGGTCCATCGAGGATATACTGGGCGGCGGCACCAGCCGGGGCAATGCCGCGGACGATCTGCTCAATTCGGTCACACGGGCCACCCGGCGCTAGTCGCCCAGCATGCGATAACGCCGCTGCCGGGCACGCTCTTCCAGTTCGAGCGCGGCGTTGTGGCTGAGCGGCAGGCCGGACGCCCATTCGACTTCTGCCCGCGTGACGCCGATGTCGCGGAGCATATAGTCATCGAAGCTTTCGAGGCTCGTCACCGCGCGGCGGGCGCGCCAGTTGCGGATCAGGCGGGATATGAATGAAGCAGCGCCTGTTGCTTCGGCAGCCGTGGCGCGGGTCAGGGCATAATCTCTCATGGCAAAGTCCTCCTCGTTCGCGGAAGAGACCATTCCCTTCCGCGCCTATCCACCCGTTTCCGGACGGCGATCACTGTTGCGATGAGATGAACATGCCGGTTTCCTATTGATTTATCCAACGAATGTATCTTATACTATTCATCACTTTGTTTGATGGAACGATATGATGATCCCGAACCTCGACATCGACCTGATGAAGACCTTCCTCGCCATTTCGGATACGGGCAGCTTCACCCGCGCGGCGGAAGAGGTGAACAAGACGCAATCGGCCGTTTCGATGCAGATGAAGCGGCTGGAAGAGCTTCTGGGGCGGCCGTTGTTTGCGCGTGACGGGCGGGCCAGCCGCTTCACGCCCGATGGCGAACGGCTGATCGAATATGCGAGGCGGCTGGTCAGCATCAATGACGAGGCGGTCTCGACCTTCACGCGGCCCGAACTGACCGGCACCGTGCGTTTCGGCACGCCCGATGATTATGCCGACCGGTTCCTGCCGGAAATCCTCGCCCGCTTCGCGCGTACCCATCCCCTCGTCACGGTTGATGTCGACTGCATCTCGACGAGCGTATTGTTCGAGCGCACCAGGCGTGGCGAGATGGATCTCGCACTCGTCACTTTCGGTTGCGACATCATCACCGACGAGCCGGTGCGGCGCGAGCCGCTGGTATGGGTGACCTCAGCACGGCACAGCGTTCATTTGCTTGAAACGGTGCCGGTCGCGCTGTCTCACGCGGGTTGCGAATGGCGCTCGATGGTGCTGAAGATGCTGGAAAAGGCGGGCCGCAAGTACCGCGTTGCCTATTCGAGCCCCAATTCCAATGCGGTCAACGCCGCCGTGCAATCCGGCCTCGCCATCGGTGCTGTGCCGGAACTCTGCGTGCGCCCCGGCATGCGGATTTTGTCGGAGAAGGACGGCTTCCCG
>JBKJQU010000465.1:0-3691 GCA_046594995.1 Aestuariivirga sp. | reverse complement strand
GAACTTGGAACCTCGACGGGAAGTCTTGTCTTCACCGGGGGTGAGGATGATCCCGAAACGATCGAGACGCTGTCGCGCATGGGGTTCCGCTCTGCCAGCGAAGTGTCCGCCACCATCCGCGGCTGGCACTTTGGCCGCTATGCCGCGACCCGCAGCGCACGGGCGCGCGAGCTTCTGACGGAATTGATGCCCAAGCTTCTTGGAGCACTTGCCGGTATGGGCGATGCCGACCAGGCTTTCATCGCCTTCGATCGCTTCCTGGGAGGGCTTCCCGCAGGCGTGCAGCTCTTTTCGCTTTTGAAAGCCAATCCAAAACTGCTGGATCTTCTCGCGACCATCCTGGGGTCGGCCCCGCGACTGGCCGAACAACTAAGCCGGAGGCCGAAGGTTCTCGATGCCGTTCTCGATCCTGGCTTCTTTGGACCGATGCCGGGGGAAGCCCAGATCCGACCTCTGATCGAGAGTGCAATTCCGCCGGGCCTGCCGCTGGACGAGGCCGCAGACCGCGCGCGCATCGTTGGGAAAGAACAAGCCTTCCGCATTGGCGTACGCGTGCTCTCCGAAACCGTCAGCGCCGTTGAGGCCGGTACAGCCTTCGCGCAGCTGGCAGGACTGCTGCTTGAAACGCTTCATGGGGCGGTTGCAGAGGATGGCGAACGCCGCCATGGACGCGTCGAGGGCGGCAGGAGCGCCGTTATCGCCATGGGCAAGCTTGGCGGGCGCGAAATGACGGCGGGATCGGATCTCGATCTCATCATGGTCTACGATGCTGCATCTGGCGTTGAAATGACGTCGGGTGCCAAGCCGCTCAGCGTTAACCAGTTCTATGCGCGAAAGGCACAGCGCCTGATTACAGCCGTTTCGGCACCGACCGCCGAAGGCGTGCTTTACGAGGTGGACATGCGGCTGAGGCCCTCCGGCACCAAGGGCCCGGTTGCCACGCGCCTCTCAAGCTTCAACGAGTACCAGAAGTTCTCCGCCTGGACATGGGAGAAGCTGGCCCTGACCCGCGCCCGCGTGATTTGCGGTGAGGCAAGGCTCATTGACGAGCTGAACCGCAGCATCCGGGACGCCCTGTGCACGAGCCGCGATGCGGATGCCACGCGCGCAGATGTACTTGTCATGCGGAGGCTGATGCTGAAGGAGCAGGGTTCTGATGGTGTGTGGGATATCAAGCGCGTCCGGGGCGGGCTGGTGGAGCTTGAATTCATCGCCCAGACGCTGCAACTCATCCATGCCCCTCAGAATCCCGGCATCCTCGACACCAATACGCTGGCTGCGCTTGCCAAGACATCCACCGCGGGCTTCCTCGATCTTGGGGATTCAACAGTGCTGAGGCAGGCTGGCGAACTCTATCATCGCCTGACGCAGGTGCTCCGCCTTTGCGTTGATGGGCTCTACGTGCCCTCGAAGTCGCTTCCTGCCTTAAACCAGCTCGTCGCCAGTGCTGCGGCCTGCCCGGACATCCGCACTACCGAGGTTCTGCTGGCTGATAGTCAATCCGCAGTCGCCGCCATTTTTGACAGGATCATCGGATCACCTGTCTGATTTTCTGGCGACGGAATTTCGTTCCCGTTTCGTCTTGATCTTCAGGACAACGACAGGAGGAACGTCCCATGAAGTATTCCGCGACCATGTTTGCTGTGCTGGCAGGCCTTGTTGCTCTACCCGGCACAGCGTTGCCGCTGGAGCCCTACCTTCCCGGTTCGCCCAACGCTTTCAAGCGTGTAGACGCCAATCATGATGGAAAGGTTGAGCTGGGCGAAATTCAGCCATTGGCCGAGAAGCGATTCATGAAGCTGGATGCCAACAAGAGCGGCGATGTCACGGCGGCGGAGATCGATGCGGCCTTGATGAAAGCGCTGGAGCTTCGCCGCAACCGCACGATGAAAAACATGGACAAGGATTCGAGCGGCAGCATTTCCAAGGCCGAACTCGACCAGGCCGTGGCCGCCATCATGAAATCAGCCGATGCAGACAGCGATGGCAGCGTGACACTGGCCGAGGTCAGGAGTTTCCGTATTGCGAAAACACGGAAACCCGCTACGGGAGAAGGTGCAAACTGACGCTGGATTTCGGAAACTGGATTGAACCGCGACGGAAGCAGTGCGGAAAGCCAACAGGCAGTCCGGCAGATGACGGACGGCAGCCTGCTGCGAGCGGCCGCCACGGGCAACCGTGCCGCTTTCGCCGAGATCGTGAGCCGCTATCACCAGCCGGTCTACCGGCTGGTGTGGCGGATGACTGGCGGCGCCGCGGACAGCGAGGACATTGCCCAGGAGGCCTTCGTGAAGCTCTGGCGCAACCCGGCCCAGGTGCGGGAGTCCGCAGCACTAAAGGGTTGGCTGATGCGGGTGGCATCCAACGCCGTGATCGACCGCAGCCGCAAGCCGAGTCACGGCGATATCGAGGCGATGCCGGAACTTTCCGATCCTGCCGCGAAGCCCGATGCGCCGCTCGACCGGGCGCAGGCAACGAAGTTGATCAATGCGAAACTCGCATCACTGCCGGACCGCCAGAGGGTGGCGCTGTCTCTCGTCTATTTCGAGGGCATGACAAATATCGAGGCGGCAGACATCATGGAGGCCAGCGTGGAGTCGGTGGAGTCCTTGCTGGCGCGGGCACGAAGAAACTTGAAGGAAAGTCTTTCAGCCGGGTGGCGCGAGTTGCTCGACGGATTGACGGAAACGGGACGTTGAGGAACTGACATGGAACATGGCATGGACAAACGCCTTGACCATCTGCTGGAGACCTATGGCGCCAGCAGGACGCGCTGGCCGGCGGGGGATCGGGGACGTGATCCGCTGAACGGCAGCACGGCTGAGGCAGAGGCGCGTGCGATCGACGCTATGCTGTCGCTTGCAACGGTGCCGGAGGCGCCAGACGGCGCCATGACGCGGCTGATGGACAGGATCGGGACCGAACCCCAGGCTGCACGGGTGATCGCCTTCCAGCCGCGCGTGAGGCGGCCATCCGTGATGCGCTATGCGGCGGCATTGCCTTTGGCGGCATCCCTGGCACTCGGCATCTATCTGGGCGCGCAAGGCTTTCTCGATTTCATGCTGCCCACAGCACTTACCGGAGACGTGGCGCTGATCGACGACACGACCGATGATCTTGGCGGCGTAGGCGAGGCGGATGCCTATGCCGAGGAAAACCTGTCATGACAGCGGCAGACAACAATCCTAATAACTCACCCATACCAGATGTGCCGGCCCGCCGGTTCAATTGGCTGAAGGCGGCGCTCATCGCGTCGTTGGCGCTGAATCTCCTGTTCGTCGGCGGGGCGGTCACGCGGTTTGCGATGCATGGACCTCCGGAACGATTCACGGGATCGAGCCAAGTGCAACTCATCCCCCGCAAATTTTTTGGTGAACTTGACCGAAGCCGTAGAAGTGAGCTGCTAGCGATCTTCCGCGACTACGGAAAGGAATTCCGCAAAGGCCGGAAATCCGTGCGTGAAGAGGCCGTAAATCTTGCAACCGCGCTTGAGGCAGAACCTTATGATCCGGTAAAGGTGACTGCGGTCGTCGATACGTACTCGGCGCGGAGTTCAGGTCTTGTGGACAAGGGCGGTGAAGCGGCACTGGCGCTGATTGTCAGGCTCAGCCCTGAGGAACGCAAACAGCTCGCCCGGCAGATACGCTTGCGCGACGATGGCGGCAGGCGCGGCGATCACATGGATGGCGGC
>JBKJQU010000224.1:0-2910 GCA_046594995.1 Aestuariivirga sp. | reverse complement strand
ATGGTTGCAGGCCTCGAGCACATCACATCGGGCCAGATTCTGTTCGACGAGAAGCCCATCAACACGCTGGCGCCAAAGGACCGCGACGTTGCCATGGTGTTCGAAAACTATGCGCTCTATCCCCACAAAAGCGTTTTTGAAAACATGGCAAACCCGCTGAAGCTGCGGGGGCAGGACTCCACCGTGATCAAGGACCGGGTGATGGCCGCAGCCAAGCTTCTCGAGATTTCCCATCTTCTCGAACGGCGCCCGCAGGAGCTATCGGGTGGGCAGAAGCAACGCGTCGCCATTGGCCGCGCAATCGTGCGCGAACCGAACCTGTTCCTATTCGATGAACCCATCGCCCATCTCGACGCCAAACTCCGCGCCCATATGCGCGGCGAGATCAAGCATCTCCAGCGCACGCTGGGGACGACCATGATCTACGTGACGCATGACCAGCTTGAAGCCATGTCAATGGCTGACACCATTGCCGTCATGCACGAGGGCGAACTGCAACAGCTCGGCAGTCCGCGCGAAGTCTACAACAAGCCGGTCAATGCATGGGTGGCGGGCTTCGTCGGCGAACCGGCCATGAACTTCATGGACTGCGACGTGAAGGACAATGCCGGAAAGACGCAGTTCCAGCACCCCAACTTCACCATCGGCGTGACCGGCGAACAGGCGCGGCTGCTGGCGGCGAATGGCAAGGCCAATGTCGTCCGCATGGGGGTCAGGCCCGACGCGATGTCGATCTCGCTCACCAAGCCCAAGGACGAGTGCATCACAGGCAAAATCTTCGTAACCGAGCTCCTCGGCGGCGACATGATCATCGACGTCGATCTCGACGACAGCCGTATCCGGGTCAAGACCTCGACCGATTTCGACGGTGTGGAGGGGCAGACCTGCTACATGACGGTGAACCGCGAGAAGTGGCATGCGTTCTCGAAAGAGGACGGCAAGGCCGTTTTCTAAAGAATGGAGAAACTTTGAGATGAGCACTTCCAAGGAAAAGCTGGACGGTGTGAATGCCCGTCTGGTGGGTCTGTTCAAGGCCGAGAAACAGACGATGACGGCTTTCAACGGATTGGCGCAGGCCGCGACCCGGCCCGGAAAGATTTCGCCGGCGATGAAGGAACTGACCGCCGTGGCGATCGCGGTGGTGACAGGCTGCGAGGACTGCATCGTCTATCACGCGGCAGCCGCCAAGAAGCACGGCGCAACACGCGAAGAACTGGCCGAAATGCTGGCTGTCTCGATCGAGATGGCCGGTGGCCCGGGTGCGGTCTATGCGGCAAAGGCCATCGAAATTTTCGACGGGCTTGAGTGACCAGTGAACCGCAGCCGGATTTAACCGGATGACACAATATCAAGCCGGCATGGGTTTTCCCGATGCCGGCTTTCTCATTTGCGGAGGTCTATCAAAGCCCCAGGTGCTTTTCGAGGTCGAGCCGCACGGCGACGCCCGCTGTGGCGATGACGGCACCGCCGCCGCGTTCCTTGTCGGGAACGTCGAGACCGCCCTTGACGACCTTCACCGTCACCTGGCCGAAGGGAAGGCTTGCCGCAACAGCTTCCTTGTCAACCCTGTCAGGCTGCTGCACGCCAATCGTCACTTCGATCTCGGTGTCTTCCCGGTTGATGTTCAGAGTGCGGAAGAACGGCAGGGAGCTGTGGTGGATGCAATCCTGCACGGCTCTCAAGGCTGCCTTGGTATAATCGCCGCCATGCATGTCGTTGCCATCGCCGAGTTCGAGGATGATACGCTTCCTGGCCATCACTTCTTCTCCGGAATGTCGAGATAGACCACCACGGCGGCATTGGCCATCAGGGTGAGGTTGGTGCCTTCATCGTTCATGATCTCAAGGCCGCCTTCGACCGCCTCGACGGTGACCTTGCCATAGGGAAACGTCGCTGCGACCGCAGCCTTGTCGACCAGCTCAGGCTTCGGCACGCCGACTGTCGCCTCGATGTGCATGTCGTGCGGGCTCTGGCCGATGGCGTTGGCAATGGTCAGGGAATTGTGCCACAGCGCATCTTTCACTGCCTTGATGGCGGCCTTGGTGTAATCGGCGCCGGTGAGGTCGACGCCCATGCCGATTTCGAGGATCAAGCGTTTTAACGCCATGTGTACTCCAATCCTTGTTGATCTATTCCGACAGGAACGCCGCGACCTCGGCGTTGAAGCGCCTGGGGTTCTCGAAGAACATGAAATGCGCGCCGCCTTCGTGCTCCTCGAAGATCGAAGCCCTAGCATTGGGATTGACCGAGGCGATCCACTCCTGCGATTCCGCCGAGAAGATACTCTTGCGACCGCCGACAACCAGTGACGGAAGCCGGGTCTCTTCAATCACATCGCGCCAATCATTGAGGCAATGGTCGAACAGCAGATCGGCGGCGGCGTCGCGCGGCATCTTGAGATTTTCCGACGCGATCCAGCGCAGGTCAGCCTCCGGCATGGCGCCTGTGAACATGCCCTTGATGATGCCCATGGTGCCATCGACTGTATCGGTTGCACGTACAGTATCGCAGAAGGCGGCAACCGACTGCACGTCAGGCAACAGGCAGCCATATGTTTTCTTCATCTCGTCGCTCCAACCCGGAAGGGCAGCCACCATGGGTGCTTGGTCGACAATGATCAGTCGCCTGAGTTTCGCTGGCCCGAAGAGATCGAGATAACTCCAGATAACGGAACTTCCCATGGAGTGACCGAGGACGTCGACGTCCGCGAGGCCCATTACCTCAATGACTTCGGAGAGATCTTTCGCAAGGCGCTGGATGCGGTGGCCGCCTTCCATCTTCCGGCTTTCGCCATGGCTGCGCATGTCGAGCGCAATGACGCGGCGGGTCTTTGCCAGTTCCTCGATATTGCGGCCATATTCCGCCGCTGATTGCGACCAGCCGGGTATCATGATGAGCGGCTGCCCGTCG
>JBKJQU010000113.1:0-7333 GCA_046594995.1 Aestuariivirga sp. | reverse complement strand
GGTTCTCCCCAATCATCAGATCATTGATCGAAGCATGGCCGCCCTGTCCGGCGCAATCCTTGGCAACGCAGGCTTTCACCGCTACAGGGGCATTCCATGGCCCAGTCTCACGCGATCTCCGCCTCAACGCTGTCCCGCGCAACCGACTTCCGGCTTGGCATCCTGCTGGTTGCGGGTGCGGCGCTCACATGGAGCTTTGGCGGCACCATCGCACGATTTATCTCGGTTGAAGACAGCTGGACCATCGTGTGCTGGCGCGCGGGCTTCTCTGCCGGCTTCCTGATGCTGTTCATGCTGCTGCGGGATGGGCCAAGGGAAACTGCCGCGATGTTCCGCAATATGGGGCTGGCGGGGCTTGGCGTGGCCTGCTGCTTCGGCATCGCGTCATCCTCCTTCGTCGTGGCACTGCAGCACACCACCGTTGCCAACATCCTGCTCATCCAGGCAGCGGCACCGCTGTTCGCGGCCATGATGGCCTGGGTCATCTTCGGCGAGAAGGTGAATGCGGCCACAGGGATTGCCATCGCGGTCGTCATCTGCGGCGTCGGCATCATGGTGTCTTCGTCGTTTTCCGGCAAGCTTTCGCCACTTGGAGACGGGCTGGCGCTGCTCATCACCGTGATGTTCTCGATCGCCATCGTCATCACCCGGCATTCCCCCCATGTGCGGATGACGCCCGCCGTCTGCCTCGGCACAGGCATGGCATGCGCCGCAGCCTTCTTCCTGTCAGGCAGCCTTGCGGTTTCGCAAGCGGACCTGTTCTGGCTGTTCCTGTTCGGTGCGGTCAATTTGGGCATGGGGCTGGCGATGTTCGTCACCGGTGTGCGCCTCGTTCCGGCAGCCCTCGCGGCGCTGGTCAGTACGCTGGAGCCGGTCGTGGGGCCGGTCTGGGTCTGGCTCATTCATGCGGAAGTGCCGGGCACCCGCACGCTGATCGGCGGCGCCATCGTGTTCGTGGCGCTCTTGATCCACATCCTCACCGATTGGCAGCGGCAAAAAGCGCAGCCGGGTACCACTCCCACGCCCTGACGGTCTGGGCATTTTCCACCACATAGATCCGCCGTGTGAAGGACGGCGCATCCTTCACCACATGCAGGCGCCCTTCCTTCAGAACGGCTTCCGCATGGCGGCGCGGCAGGTAGCCCGATCCTCCGTTCCGCAGCAGGTGGTCCAGCGCCCAGTCGGATGACGCGATCACCAGCGCGGAGGTGACATCGCCCGGATAGGCCGCCGCATGCTGCCTGCGGAATTCATCGCCGTGGTCGACATAAACATAGGAAGAACCAAGCTCCGCACTCGCATTCTTCTCGCGCGAGACGAGGATCAACTCATCGTCGCACAGCACGCGGCTCACGAAGCGCTCACCGCCCTGCGGCGCATGGCAAAAGGCGATGTCGATAAGGCCGATCGAAAGCCAGCGGTCGATCATGCGCTGTTCGCCCGGCCAGAAGGCCAGCGCCACGCCAGGGCTGGTTTCCCGCACATGGTCGAGGAATCGCTGCCCCAGCCCGTTCCACAGGTCGAAGTCGAGCCCCACATTACAGATGCCCTGGAAGCCCTTGGGCAGCGAGATCTCCGAGCGCGCCTGTCCCCAGAGCTGCACCATCACCTCCGCGTAGCGCTTGAACTTGAAGCCCGGTGAGGTGAGTTCGGTGCCGGACTTGTTGCGGTGGAGGAGCTTTTGCCCGATCTCCTCCTCCAGCCCGTTGATGCGCGCCGTCACCGTCGAAGGCGTCACGTTCAGCCGCCGTGCCGCCGTCACCAGGCTGCCAGTGTCTACCACTTCCAGAAAGGTGCGGAGTGCGTCGAGGTTCATGGATCGTCCAATTCGACTTCTTCGAACATAATGCCAAAAATATTTCGATTTTCAAACGCAATTAGCTCTGCCACTCTCCCGTATCAGCTTCAGGGGAACGGTCCATGGATTTCATCCACTTCCTGTCTAGCCACATGCTGGACCCGGCAATGGGCGGCAACCGGCTCTATAAGGGCGTCGTCCAGCAGGCGATCCATGCGGAAGCGCTGGGCTATCGCGGCGTTGCCATCCCCGAGCATCACCTGATCAATATCCTGTTGATCCCCTCGCCCCTGCAGATGGCGGTGAAGATCGCGGCACACACCAGCCGCCTGAAGCTCATCATGTCGGTCTGCCAGCTGCCGCTCCGCGACATGCGGATTTTCGCGGGCGAGGTCATCCAGGCGCAGGCATTGTGCGATGGCCGCCTCATGCTGGGCGTCGGCAAGGGTGCGTTCGGCTATGAAACCGCGCGCATCGGCGTCGCAATCGAAGAGACGAAGCCGCAGTTCGAGGAAGACATCAAGCTCCTTGAGGCCCTGCTCACGCAGGAAGAAGTGTCGTGGAACTCGCCACGGTATTGCTTCGAGCCGCTCACCATCATGCCGCGCCCGGAAGACCCGATCCCCTTGATGGCGGCGATCATGAACCCCATCGGCATCGAGGCTGCGGCAAAGGCAGGCTATCATGTGCAGACCACACCGCTCGGCGGCAGCCACCAGCAATTGCTCGATCAGGTCAATGCCTTCAGGCGCGGCAAGGCCGCTGCTTCAAGCAAACTCGATACGCGCCTCAGCCTGCAGCGCGGCATGTTCCTCGTCGAGAACGAGAAGGACCGCCAGCACATCGCCGAGCGCGCCTATGAATATTACAAAAGCTTCGACAATGTCTTCGGCGGTGCCGGTATCGTGGACAACGGCATCATCCGCCCGCTGCCGCGAACCCAGACGCTCGAGGAGCTTGCTTCCAACATCCTGCTCTGCGGCAGCCAGGAAATGATCGACCGGCTCTCGGTCTATTCCGAACTCGGCATCGATGAAGTTCTCACCACATCGAACTTCGGGCAAGATGAGGCGATGACCCTCGGCATGATGAGCCGTTTCGCGGAAGACGTGATGCCGCATTTCCAGAAAACGTCGCACGCTCAGGCGGCGGAATAACCAACTCACAAAGAAGAACCATGCCGATCATCCGTGTCGAAATGTTCAAGGGCCGCAGTGCCGAGCAGAAGAAGAAGATCGCAAGGGAACTCATCGACGGATTCATCCGCGGTGCCGGCGGCGGCAAGCCTGAGTCATTCCACGTTGTCTTCACCGATGTGGACAAGGAAGACTGGGGCATCGGCTACGACATGATGAACGAAAAATATCCGGACAAGTAAGCAGCATGCCAACTCCCATCCGTTCCGCATTCTCGGTCGAGGGCGAGGGCGAACCCCTCATCCTTATTCACGGCATCGGCGCGTCGCGCGCGTCGTTTGCCGGGCTCATACCGCATCTGAAAAGCGAATACCGCTGCATCAGCTATGATCTGCGCGGTCACGGCGTGTCGCCCACACCGAAGCCGCCCTACACGCTGGATGATCTTGTCGAAGACCTCGAAGCGTTGCGCAAGGAACTCGGCATCGAGAAAGCGCATTTCGCCGGCCACTCGCTGGGCGGCATGATCGGGCCTGCCTATGCACGGAAATATCCGCAGCATGTGTTGACACTGGGCCTATGGTCCACCGCCGCCTTTCGTAACGAGGATGACAGCGCCAAGGTGAAGGGCGTCGTTGCCGCCATGCGCGCGAAGGGAATACCGCAGATTCTGGAAACGCTCAAAGACCGCTGGTTCACGCCGGAGTTCTCGGCCGCACGGCCAGACGTCATCACGCGGCGCATGAGCCAAGTGATCGACACCGACCCGGATGTCTTTCTGTCCGTGTTCGATATCTATGCCGAAACCGAAATGTCGCCCTGGCTGCATGAGGTAAAACACCCGGCCCAAGTGCTCACCGGCGAGAACGACGGCGGCTGCAATCCGCGCCTTAACACGCTGATCGCGAACGCACTGCCCGATTCAGAACTGGTGATATTGCCCGTGCTGCGCCACGCCATCCTGCTCGAGGCGGCAGACAAGGTCGCCCCACCCGTGCTGGATTTCCTCAGGCGTCACAAATCGGGCTGAAAAGCCTCAGGAGGCGCGGCAATCCGCATAGGCACGGCGGTAGACCCGGCGATACTTTTCGCTGGTTCCAGCACCGCTCACCACGGCTCCACCCACGCCGCCGATGATGGCGCCGTTGCGGGCACCCTTCTTGCCGTTGATGGCGCCGCCCAGCAGTGCGCCGCCGACGGCGCCCAGCACGGTTCCGGCGACAACATCGGCACCGTTGGCGCGCCGGCTGGCGACATCCTCGGCATAGGCCCTGCAGAAGGCCTTGCTCTTGGCTTCGGCCGGACCGCTGGCCACAAGCATGGAGAGTGCGGGAATCAGCAGAAGTGCAGCGCGTTTCATGGATTTGGTGCCCGTCGATTGAGAGAGATTAAATCCTTAAGGTTGGATTATGGCATGAATTAGGGAGATTTGCATGGGGGAAGTTGCGCCGTCTTCCCCCTCGCCCCGGCATGGGTTAACTTGAGTCGCTTGAGGGGCATCCTTCTTCGTCCGGAGACCGGGTTGAACAGAATCATCGCCATAAGCCACGATCCCGACGATGCGGAAGATCGTTGCTCCGTCTGGCTCGCCCGGGCCGGTTACGAGGTCGAAACCGTGTGTCCGGCGGAGGGCGATGCCCTTCCTGAACTCGATTCGTCGGTTGCGGGCGTGGTCGTATTCGGCGGCAAGCATGACGTGAAGATGAAGGAAGAGCTTTCCTACCTTCGCGCTGAACTCGCCTTCATCGAGAACGCGCTCACCCGCGATGTGCCCTATCTCGGCATCTGCCTTGGCGGGCAGCTGCTGGCCCATGTGCTGGGCGAGGATGTCGACGGCCACCCGCAAGGCTTCGCCGAATATGGCTATTACGACCTGATCCCCACGCCCGAAGGCCGGGATTTTGCGGGTCCCGGCCTCAAGGTGCTGCAGTCGCACTGGCATGGCTGGTATGGCACGCCGAGGGGCGCCACCAGGCTTGCCTACACCGAGAATTTCCCGCAGCAGGCCTTCCGCTATGGTGCAAACGCATATGGCCTGCAGTTCCACCCGGAGGCCACGCGCCCCATGCTGGAAAAGTGGATCGGCCGCCGCCCGCCGGAGCGCCATGGCCTGAAAGGAACTCATGACGCCCAGCGGCAATTGTCGGACAATCTTGAACATGACGCCGCACTTGGGACATGGTTTCATGACTTCCTTTCCCGCTGGATCGGGCCTTCACAGGCCATGAAGGAGGCTGCAGAATGACGACGATGACAAGGCTTCCGGCCGTCGAGACCCCGTCGCTCGTGCTGCGCGAGATCGAATCGCGCGACACCGACGCCTTTTGCGGCTTCATGATGCAGGATACCTATCAGCGCCATATCGCCATGAAGCTTTCCAGCGATGCGGAGGTCAAGGCCTTCGTCAACCGCTCTGTGGCGCGCCAGGGCGATGATCGCCGCAACGTCTTCCACCTTGCCGCTGAAGAAAAGATGAGCGGCGAGGCGATCGGCGACGGCTTTCTCATCGTGCAGCGCCCGAAGACGCTGGAAATTGGCTGGGGCCTCCACCCCGCCATGTGGCGCATGGGGCTTGGCACCGAGATTGGCCAATCGCTGATAGGCCTCGCCTTCGAACGCCTCAAGGCCGAGCGCGTCTGGTGCAAGGTGATGACACCGAATTCGGCTTCGGCCAAACTTGCCAAGCGCATCGGCATGAAGCACCTGCAATCGCATCCGGATTATCCCGCGGGCGGCGGCCGCTTCGCGCCGGTCGAATTCTACGCCATGTCGTCGGAAGAATATTTCGACCTCGTCTATTGATGAGCGCGGCGACAGCTCGCCTCATATCGTCCATTGGCAAGGCCGCCTTTCCGGTGTCCCTGCTCTCCGCCGCCAGTGAGGCGATCGTCCATAATGCCGCCGCCCTCATGGTGCTGCATCACACCGCCCCGCCCACAGTCCTCATCGATCGACTGAAGCCTGCCGAGCGTGGCTATCTCTATGGCGACTATCTGTCTGGCGTCTATACGCTCAGCCCTTTCTACCGCGCGACGCGAAAACTGAAAGTGCCGCTTACGGCACGCATCATGGACATCGCGCCCAAGGGCTTCACGCAGAGCGAATACTACCACCGCTATTTCGCGCTGATCGGTGTCGACGACATGATCGGCATGCTGATCCCGGCTGGCAATGGCGATACCGTCTTCATGTCGTTCTCGCGCAGTTCGGGCCGCCCGCGCTTCACCGCAGCGGAACTCCGCGCGCTGGATGCGCAGGCCGCCGTGCTTGCTGCAGCCATAGCGCGGCACGTCGAACTTGCCGGCCTCATTGCAGCGCGGACACCGCAACCTGCCGCAAAGCCCGAAGTGCTTCCGGCAAGCGGCCTCACTCTCCGCGAATCCCAGGTCGTGAACCTCATGCTCGAAGGCCACTCGTCGCGCGCCGTGGCCGAGACACTCAAGATCTCCAACGAGACCGTCCGCGTCCACCGCCGCAACATCTACGAGAAGCTTGGCGTTTCCTCGCAGGCCGGACTGTTCCGCTGGTTCCTGTCAACCCGCGCCTAACCCTGTTGCGGTATGGCGCAAGCCTCCGCGCCGTCCTAGTCTCTCCTTATAGTTCAGGGAGACACATCATGAGCCAGAACAACACGCCGCTCCGCGCCCGCCTCGAAAACGGCAATACGCCCAAGATGAAGGGCCGCTGGGAAATCAAGTCCGAAACCGGCCCCCTGAAGGATGTGCTGTTAGGCCCCGCCGAAAGCTTCCGCTGGCTCGGCATGGAGAATGCCGCATGGTCGTCGCTGGTGCGCGACACGATGCGGAAAGGCTACAAGTTCGACAAGCAGGTGGCCATGCGCCAGCACCGCGAAATGGTCGACGCCTATCATCAGGCGGGCGTCACCACGCATTTTCTGCCGCTCGACATGTCGATCCCCTATCAGGTCTATGCGCGGGACAGCTCCTTCATGTCGCCCTATGGCGCCGTCGTCTGCCAGCTCGCCAGCCCCCGCCGCCGTGGCGAATATGCCGCCGTGCTGCGCTTTTATCTCGAGAACGATATCCCGATCTACGACATGGTTTCGGCGGGCAATTTTGAAGGCGGCGATTTCAACATCATCCGCGATGGCCTGGCACTCGTCGGCTACACCGATCACCGCTCCGAGGAAGTTGCCGCAACCCAAGTCGCGCAATGGTTTCTGAAAGAAGGCTGGGAAATCAAGTACGCCCCCATTGACCAGTTCTACGTCCACATCGACTTGATGGTCTGCATGCTGAACGATCATTGCGCCGCCGTGTGCTTGGAGACCACCGAGGATGACGTCATCGCCTGGCTGAAGTCGAAGAAGATCGAGATCATCCCGGCGAGCTTCAAGGAAACCATGGCCCTGGGCTGCAACGTCGTCTCGCTGGGCAAC
>JBKJQU010000085.1:0-3025 GCA_046594995.1 Aestuariivirga sp. | reverse complement strand
GTTTCCTGGGCCAAGTTCCTGAGCAAGGATGGAACGGGCCTTTCGGTAACGCTGAAGGCACGGGCCGCCACGGGTGCCAGCGTCGCAAGCGACAGTTCCAGCACTTCTCCGGCCTTCTCCTGCTTGCTCCATGCCGCGAATACCGGCGAGGCGACATCATCCTGGCCGAAGCCGCCGGATTCGGAGCCGGGCAGCAGCGTCGGCATCGCCAGCGCGCGGAGCTCCTCTTCATAGCCCACCATCGCCATGGCGAGACAACCAAGATAGCTGCGGCCATCGGGATAGCCGAGGAAGGGCGGCAGCAGCGATACGGCGGGGTCCTGCAGCTTGGCCGCGACGCGCGATGCGATAACGCCAAGATTGGCGTAGGCGGCGGTGAGCGCGTCCATCGCGGCGGGTGCCTGCGCATTGTGATAGCCGCCGGTCGATACCACGTCGTCGCCACCAATGCGCTCGCCCGCCGGGAACACCACCGGATTGTCGCTCACCGCGGTCAACGACTGGCGCGCGATGGTTTCGGCTGCGAACTGCGCGCGGTGTGCCTCGCCCAGAATGCGCGGCATGATGCGGAACGAGACCGGCGCCTGATAGGGCCGCCGTGCGCCACCATGCCCGATACCGATCAGTGTACGAATCGTCTTCAGTGCCCAGGCATCATGCGGATTCTGCCACAGCTGTTCCAGTTCTTCCGCGAAATGGCCGAGCGGGGAATTGAAGGCTTCAGCCGCAAAAGCGAAAATTTCGGCTGCAACGCCGATCCGGGCCTTGGCGGAAAGTGCGGCATCGCCCACAAGCGCCGTCGCCGCGGGCGAGCCATTGATCAGCGAGAGCATGTCCTTCTCGGCGAGGTCCACGCGCCGCGTGAGGTCAAGGAACAGATGGGAGAGCGAGAGGATTTCTCCCGCACCGCCTTGTCCCCGTGCCGGCACCTGCGGCATCTCTCCGCCATCCAGCATCGCCACCACGGCATCTGCCACGTGGGGCGAAATCGCCGCATGGCCTTCGATGAAGTTCGAAAGCCGCGCGAAAACGATTGCGCGCGCCACCCGGTCAGGCAGCGGATCGCCCCAGGAGGCGGCGCGGTGATGAGTCGGCGCCACCGCCTGCTCTTTACGTTCTTCGGGCGTCAGGCGGCGCTTGGCCATATGGCCATAGCCGGTGTTGACACCGTAGATGGTGATGTCCTCGCGCTCGATCAGTTTCAGGAAATCAGCGCGCGCCGATGCGATTTTCGACCGCGCAACATCGCCAAGTTCAACGGTCTCGCCATTCCATGCCACGCGCTGCAGGGCTTCGAGCGTCAGGTCGCTGCGGCGATCAAGGAAGACTGTCATTGCTGTGCCGCCGGGAGCGGCGTCCTCGCCTTCTCGATTTGAGGGTTCAAAACGGAGACGACGCTATCCGCACTTAATGGCCCGGTGAATTTGAAGCGGATCATGCCATTGCCATCGATGATGAAGGTTTCCGGCACGCCATAAACGCCCCAGTCGATAGCGGAACGGCCGCCCTGATCCGCTCCAACAGCGGCATAAGGCTGGCCTAACGTGCCGAGGAAGCGGCGGGCGTTTTCAGGATCATCCTTGTAGTTCAGGCCGAAGAGCTTCACGTCGCTGCGCTTTGCAAGCTCCATGAGATAGGGATGCTCCACGCGGCACGGCCCGCACCAGGAGGCCCAGACATTGACGAGCGTCACCTGTCCCTGTTTCAGCGCCGCCGTGTCGAAGCCCGGGACCCCCAGGCCTTCGATGGCGGGCAGCGAAAACTCAGGCACCGGCTTGTTGATGAGGGCGGATGGAATTTCCGATGGATTGCCGGAAAGCCCGCGCCAGAACAACAGGGCCAGTGCGGTGAAAACCACGATGGGAATGAGCGCGATCCACAGGCGCGGGCGCTGCTGCTTCTGTCCGGTCTCGCTCATGCGCCCCCCTTGCGGTGCCGCTTGTCGAGGCGCTCCGCCTCGGCGCGGAGCCTGCGGTCCTTGACGAGAATGTAGATCGTCAGCCCGCAGATCAATATGGCTGACAATGCGTAGGACGCGATGATGAAGCCCATATGCGGTGCGTTGAAATCCATCAGCGGTCCCCGATCTCGGCAATCTGGATCTGGCGGATCTTGCGCGCGGCGATCTCGGCGCGGATCGATGTCAGGTGCAGGCCTAAAAACAGGAATGTGTAAGCAAGGCCCATCACCAGCAGCGGCCACAGCATGGAACCCGCGATCTTCGGCCCATCCATGCGGAACACGCTCGCCGGCTGGTGCAAGGTGTTCCACCAGTCGACCGAGAACTTGATGATGGGAATGTTGATGACGCCCACCAGCGCCACCACGCGCGCGATCATGGCGGCGCGATGCGGCTCGTCGATTGCGGCCCACACGCCCATGTAGCCGATATAGAGCAACAGCAGCACGAACATGGAGGTGAGGCGCGCATCGCCCCATTGCCACCATGTGCCCCACATGGGCTGGCCCCAGAGCGAGCCTGTCGCCAGCGAGAGAAAGCAGAACACGGCGCCGATGGGTGCTGCGGTCTTTGCCGCCGCATCGGCCAGCGGGTGGCGGAATATGATCGCCACAGCACTGGCAATCGCCATCACCACATAGACAAAAAGCGCCATCCAGGCGGCTGGCACATGCACATACATGATGCGTACGGTTTCGCCCTGCTGGTAATCGGCGGGTGCGGTGGCGAGCGCACCATAGAGACCCACGGCAAGAAGCCCGATGGTGATGACCCACACATAAGGCAGCACCGCATTGGCGAGTTTCAGGAAACGTGTCGGATTGGCGAGGTATTGCATGGCGCTTATCTAATGGCGGGGCTTCATTTCAGATAGGACCTTAAGGCCGCAGCCGAGGCAAGAGGAGAAAGCACGAGGCTCACCAGGGCGAGCGCCAGCAGTATCAACAGGGAAGGTGTGGCGATATCTGGGCTTGCGCCGGGCACGACCGATGCGGAAAGCCCGAAGATCAGAACCGGCACATAGAGCGGCAGCACGAGGAGCGACACCAGCAAGCCGCCGCGCCG
>JBKJQU010000469.1:0-4669 GCA_046594995.1 Aestuariivirga sp. | reverse complement strand
CGAGGCTGCGCTTTGTCGCAGCTACCCAGCCATGGAGAATGCGCGCCATGCCGGCATGATCCAGCGCCTCGGGAACAGGGAACGAAGCCATATGCCGCTCTGCTGATGGTGCGACGGGTGTCCAGCTTTCGAAGGCAAGAGCCTGTTTCTCTTCCTCGGTTTCGTTGAACGTGCCGCGCCACGGAATGGTGGAGGATGCCTTACGTCCGGCATGGGCTAGCTGGATACCTGCGGCGGACCCATGCGCGTGAAGAAACTCGGCGATCCGCTTCAGCGGCGCGATCTGCGCATCTTCCCAAAGGCCAAGGTCGGCATAGGTAATGCGGCCTTCCGGAGTGACGGCGGTTGCTTCGACGATGACGAGGCCAAAACCTCCCAGCGCAAAGCGGCCCAGATGCACGAAGTGCCAGTCATTGGCGAAACCATGCCGTGCCGAATATTGGCACATGGGCGCGACGATGACGCGGTTCTTGAGGGTCAGATCGCGAAATGTGATCGGCGTAAAGAGATGGGACATCAGCTGAGTGCATCCTTGAGGCGGTAATAAAGCATGGCGGCTGCGAGCATGGGCGTGCGGATGGGCCCGCCGGGGAAGGGAAAATGTCTGATGCGCGAGAGCAGGTCGAAACGCTCAGCCGTGCCGCGAATTGCCTCCGCCATCAGCTTTCCGTAAAGACCTGCGAGTGCCACGCCCTGGCCCGAATAGCCATGGGCATAGTAGGTGGTAGGCGACAGGCGGCCGCAATCCGGAATGCGATTGTATGTGATGGCGATGTAACCGCCCCAGGCAAAGTCGATCTTCACGTCGCGAAGCTGGGGGAAGACAGCGGCCATGCGCGGCCGCATATATTCGGCAAGATCGGGCGGATCGAGCGTGGTGTAGCTGGCACGCCCGCCAAACAGCATGCGCGTATCCTTCGTGACGCGGAAATAATCGACGATGAAATTGGTGTCGGCCACTGCTTCGCCGTCGCGGATCAAGGCTTTTGCACGGTTCTCGCCCAGCGATTCCGTCGTAATGATGTAGCTCGTCACAGGCATCACCTTGCCATAGAGCTTGCGAACGAGACGGCCTAGATAAGCATTGCCGCCCAGCACAAGGAACTTGGCGTTGACACGGCCCGCCGCCGTACACGCCCATGGGCTTGAACCGGTGTTCACTTCCAGGACACGGGAATTTTCGTGAATGACGGCACCTGCTTCCGCCGCCGCCTGCGCGAGGCCCAGGCAATAATTCAGCGGGTGAAAATGGCCGGCTCCGCCTTCGCGCAGCGCCCCGTGATAGAGCCTGGAGGCGAGCTTTTCCTCGAGTTCGGCCTTGTTAAGGATCTGTGTATCGGTATAGCCCAGATCATCAAGTTCAGCCTTCCATTCTTTCAGGCCATCGAAGTGACCTGCTTTCGGAATGGCGTGGAGATATCCCCAGTGCAGATCGCAGTCGATGGCATGGCGGGTGATCCTGTCGGTGAGCAGAAGCTTGGATTCCTGTGCCAGCGCAAAGCATTTCCTCGCATCATCGCGGCCGAGCTGGCCCTCAATCTTCTGCTGGCCGGAAGAAAACCCGGTGCAGATCTGCCCGCCATTGCGTCCCGAAGCGCCGTAACCGATGGTTTCGGCCTCCAGCACCACCACTTTGTAGCCCGCCTGCGCAAGTTCAAGGGCCGCGGAAAGTCCTGTATATCCACCGCCAATGACGCAGACATCCGCCGAAACATTGCCTGAAAGCGGAGGATTGACAGAATAGGGGGTAGCTTTGGCCTGATAATAGGATTGGACGCTGATTGATTTTGACATGGGCAGATGGTTTAGACGCCCCCCTTTTGTTAGGTCAAGCTTCCGGGCTACAAGAGGCATGTTTCAACCACCTACGGAATATCATGACCCAATCGAGATTTGAGGAATGGATCAGCGAAAACAAGATCAGCGAGGTCGAATGCCTCGTCGCCGACATGAATGGCACGGCGCGCGGCAAGATCCTGCCGCCCAAGAAGTTCCTCTCTGGTAATCGCTCGCGCGGGCTTCGCGTTCCGGAAGAAGTTTTTACACTGACGATCAATGGCCGCTTCGTATCCGACACTCGCGCGGTGAGCGACAGCGCCATCGACATCTACATGAAGCCCGACCCGGATACGATCCGCTTCGTGCCCTGGTATGCGGAGCCGACTGCACAGGTGATCTGCGACGCCTTCCACCTGAACGACGAGCCCGTCGATATTTCGCCGCGCCATGTGCTGCGCCGCGTGCTGGCGCTCTACAAGGAGAAGGGCTGGAAGCCGGTCGTGGCGCCAGAACTCGAGTTCTATCTGGTGAAAAAGAACATTGATCCCGACTATCCGCTTGATGCCGCCGTAGGCCGCACAGGCCGCAAGGAGCCGGGCGGTCAGGCCTATGGCATCGACGCCGCGAACGACTTCGATCCCATCGTCGAGGACATCTATGATTATTGCGAGGCGCAGGAACTCGATGTCGATACGCTGAGCCACGAAAGCGGGCCGGCACAGCTCGAGATCAACTTCAATCACGGCGATCCGCTGGAACTGGCAGACCAGGTGTTCCTGTTCAAGCGCACGGTGCGGCAGGCCGCGCTGAAGCACGATGTTTATGCGACCTTCATGGCGAAACCGCATGAGAACGAGCCGGGTTCTTCGATGCACATTCACCAGTCGGTGATGGACGTCAAGACGGGCAAGAACATCTTTTCCAGCAAGGACGGCGCACACTCGAAGCTGTTCCTCAATCACATCGGCGGACTGCAGCGTTATCTTGCGGCAAGCCTTTCGCTCTTCGCGCCGAACGTGAACTCCTATCGCCGCCTCGTGCCCGATTCCGATGCGCCGACGAACGTGCATTGGGCCATCGACAACCGCACGGTTTCGCTCCGTGTGCCATCCTCCGATCCTAACAACACGCGCGTGGAAAACCGCGTGGCGGGTGCGGATTCGAACCCTTACTTGGCCTTTGCGGCTTCCCTTGCCTGCGGCTATCTCGGAATGGTGGAGCGCATCAAGCCATCAGAGCCCGTCACCGGGTCCGCCTATCGCTACGCCCACACCTTGCCCATCAGCCTTGACGATGCCCTCGACAAGCTGAACTATACCAAGGCGCTGAAACTCGTTCTGGGCGAGAAATTCTGCGAAGCCTATAACGACGTGAAATATGAGGAGATGCAGCATTACCGCCGTGTCATCAGCTCATGGGAACGTGAATACCTGCTGCTCAACGTGTGATGGCAAGGGGCCGGCAACCACTGTATCATGAAGCATATCGCTGGTTAGTCTGGGGGAATTCATGCGCGTGATCCTGAAGCTCGTGTTCGGCTTGGCGCTTGTTGCTGCAGCGGGCACTCCGGCAATCGCAGGCAAAAACAGCCGCGCGCCGGAATTTTCCGCGGTGAGAGCTTCCATTGCTGAAATTCTTCAGTCGCCGGAACGGCTGCCCCTGCCGCTTGAACGGATCCGGCCGGCGCTGGTCGCCCATTATGTGAAGGATGGCGGCGCCATCTATTGGGTGGGCACGGGGCGGATGACGCCCTTCGTCCAGCGGCTGGCCGACGCGGCCGATGACGGGCTGAACCCCGCCGATTATCCGCTCGACGCGCTCATTCAGTTGCGGGACTCGGTCGAGCCTGATGACCCGGATACGGCGGCAGCGGCCGAACTTTTCTATTCGGCCTTCTTCGTGAACTATGCGACCGATCTCAAGATCGGCCGTGTGACGCCATCAAAAGTGGACCCACGGCTATTCCGCAACCGCAAGACCATCGATGTGCTCCGTGTGCTGACGGAACTGAAAAAGCAGCGCGAGCCTGCCGTGTTTCTGTCCGCCTTCGAATCGCGCAATCCGCATTACCGTGCACTGAAGAAGATGCTGGTGCTCTACCGCGCCATGGCGGAGGAGAGCAGCTGGCCAAAGATCGCAACGGGGACAAACATTGCGCCGGGCGCTTCCGATCCGCGCGTGCCGCAAATCCGCAACCTGCTGATGATGACTGGAGATCACACAGGCGGTGGCGGCGGCAATACCTATGATGCAGCGACGGCCGATGCCGTGAAACGCTTTCAGGCCCGGCATGGGCTGGAGGCCAAGGGCTTGATCGGCAAGCAGACTATCCTGACTTTGAACGTGCCCCCCGAAGAACGTGCCCGGCAAATCATGCTCAACATGGAACGCTGGCGCTGGATGCCCGAGAATCTTGGCGATCACCATCTGATGGTGAATCTCGCTGCCTTCGAATTGCAGGAAGTGCAGAGCTTCGACATCATCGACCGCATGAATGTGGTGGTGGGTGCCGTTGCAACGCAGACGCCGGAATTTTCAGACGAACTCGAATATGTCGATATCAACCCGACCTGGACTGTGCCCTATTCGATTGCCAGCAAGGAAATGCTGCCGAAGCTGAAGCAGAACCCTTTTACCTATGCGGCCGATTTTGACGTGTTCATGAACGGCACGCTGGCGTCATGGGGCAGCATCGACTGGAGTGCCTATGGCCCTGGCAAATTCCCTTTCACCTTCCGCCAGCACCCTGGACCGAAGAATGCGCTGGGCAAGGTGAAATTCATGCTGCCTAACGCACACAACATTTATCTTCACGACACGCCGTCGAAGGACAAGTTCCTGGCTACGACGCGCGCCTTCAGCCATGGCTGCATACGCCTGCCGCGGCCCA
>JBKJQU010000343.1:0-3855 GCA_046594995.1 Aestuariivirga sp. | reverse complement strand
GCAAAGCGGCAAAGACATGCTGCTGGTGCCAGATCACAAGGTAGCCGCCGATAAGGATTGCGACCGCCAGAAGAACTAAGCCCCTTGTGGTCTTGAAACAATTGAACATCATAGTATCTCCTTCTCGTGCGGCGTTCTTCAGTTCGTATGAAAGATAGTATCGTTAGCAGGACCTTCTACATCGAGGAAGCCGGCAGCTCCCCGCTCCACCCGGCTCAACGCATGATCGACGAGAACGTAGCGTCCCGGCACTTCGAGTTTCATCTCCACGATGGCGCTACCGCCCGCCGGGACGCCCACCGTCTGGACGCCGGGCAGCGTCTCCTTGTCGAGCGACCCGAGCGGATAGACCTTGTCGAAAATTCCTCCGATCACATGGAAGGAGGACGAGAGGCTCGGCCCGCCATCGCCAAAGAAAATGCGGACTGTCTCGCCCACCCTAGCCTTCAGCGGCTTCTCCTTCAGTGCAGTCGCACTGCCGTTGAACACGACATATTCCGGCTGCTCCGCCAGGAGCTTCTCCTTGCTCTCGGCCAGGAAACCCTCGGAACCTAGCGGCTCCAAAGTATATATCTCCCCTTGCATTACGTAGAACTCGCGGTCGACCTTAGGCAGGCCGCCCTCAGGCTCCACAAGGATCAGCCCATACATGCCATTGGCGATGTGCCGGGCAGCCATAGGCGTGGCGCAGTGATAGACATAAAGCCCCGGGCGCGTGGCCTTGAAGCCGAAGCTCTTCGTTTCGCCCGGTGCTGCGTCCGTGGCGATCGCACCGCCGGCTGGGCCGAGCACAGCATGTAGATCGATGCTGTGTTTCTCGGCACTATCCGCCTGGTTGGTGAGGGACACCTCTACCGTGTCGTTCACTCGCACCCGCACGAAGGGACCGGGAACCTTCTGATTAAAGGTCCAGTAATGATAGCTCGCGCCATCGGCAAGCTTGCCGGTCACCTCCACCGCTTCGAAGCCGATCTTGATAGTGCTGGGGCCCTTCGCGGCTAACGGCTCCGGCAGATCCGAGGGATCACGCACGATATCGAGCGGAGCCTCGGGCGTGCCACTGCACGCCGCATGATTGTGGTCGTGCGATTCTTCGGCGGCAGATGTCGAGACCAGACCGGCGAGCATAACTGCGGCCAATAAGGATGAAGATATTCTCAGCATGTCTCAGGCCTCCTTGTAGGAGATTGTGGTCATCATGCCGGTGGCCATGTGGTAGAGGTGGTGACAGTGGAACGCCCACGCCTTGCCCGGGTTGATCGCGTCGAAGGCGAAGGTGACGCTGTTCATATGCGGCACGAAGACAGTGTCGCGCACCGCTCCGCTGAAGGATTGACCATTGATGGCGACGACTTGGAAGTGATGCCCATGAAGATGCATGGGATGGGTCATCATCGACATGTTGCGCAATTCGACGAACACACGGTCGCCTTCGGCAACAGTGAGAGGCGCGCTTGACTGCATGCCCCAGGTATAGTCCTGCATGTTGCCGAAGAGATCGACGTTAAATTTGCGACCCGGCTCCTTCACCGAGAGCGGTGTCGCCGCCACCAGGCCCATTTCAACCGCGAGTGACAGCACCGGACCCGCCACTTCGCCTGCATCTGCGATCTTAGCGATTGTTGCGCCCTTGCTTGCCAGAATGATGCCAGTGCGCTGAACGCCACCCTCGCGCAATGCTAAAACTGGAAAGGCACCGCCCGCTTTTGGAATGGTCAGGCGCAAATCCAAGCGCTGGCCCATGGCAAGCGGGAATTGCTTCGTCTTGAAGGGGACGATGTCTTGCCCATCGACTGCGATCACTTCGCCATCAAGCGCGCCTGTATTGATGGTGAAGCCGGTCGCCGTTGCACCGTTAATGATGCGGAGGCGGATGCGTCCGCCCTTCTCCACCGTCACGAGGTCAGGATCATTGAGCGTGCGGTCATTGGCGAGATAGGCATCATATTCGATGTCGTTGATGTCCATGCCCAACATGGCAGAGCCCATCATGTTCCCGGCCATCTTCGACATATCATCCATCTTCATGCCGGGCATCTTGGAATGATCCATGCCCTGCATGTTCGTGCCATTCACCATGTCCATGTCATTGCCCGACTTGAGCTTGCCCAGGAGCTCTGCTGCGGGAGTGAACGAGAAGTCGTGGAGGAGTACCACCACATCCTGTTCATCGCGGGCGAGATCGTCTTTGCCGCGCACAATCAGTGGGGCGGCAAGCAGGTTCTGCTCCTGGAGGGTGTGGGCATGCATCCAGTGGGTACCGGGCTTGCCGGTAGGGAGTTCATAACGGCGCTCTTCGTCCGCCTTGAGCAAGGGCATGGGCAAGCCCGGTACCCCGTCATGATCCCACTTCGGCAGCAGTCCATGCCAGTGGATCATCGTGTCCTCGGACAACGTGTTGGCGAGATCGACGTTGACTGTCTCCCCGGCGATGAGGTTCAGACCCGGCTTGCCATCGGGTGTGGTCAGACCGAATACCGTCGCTGCGCGGCCATTAACATCGATGCTCCGCGACGCGACGGCGAGCTTCAGGGATGAGATTGTGGCCGCCACAACGATAGCGGGCGCAATTGCACTGTTGACAAAAGGAAGGCTGACGCTCCCAGCAAGGAGAGCCTTGGAGAAATACCGGCGATTCATGTTCAAGTTCCTTTGATATTGCCGGAAGTGGTCCGGCGCCGGATCAGTTGCCGCGCCACGGACGCGACAGGACAACTGGAATCTGAAATGGCCCAGTTCGATTTCAGGCGAAGTGTTTTGGAGGGTCGTCTTCAGGGGCGATGTTTCTGCCTACCATCGGCGTAATAGCAGTCGCGTTCGCGTGCTCGCCAAGCCGCTGGGCCGGCACGTCGATTGACGTAAGCCCGGCAATACCAGGCTGAGCGCAGCTCCCGCAGTTAATGTCACGACAACACCCGTCATGGCTTGAACCGTGTCCACTGGAAGCTTTCACTGATTTGCAATAGTCCGACGTGGTCAGCTTAATTACATCTTGATTTTCAGCAGAGTTCTGCATCGCAGGTATCGGCGGCGAAGCAAAGGATTTTTCTCCGCCAGCGGCCATGAACAGGCCGATCAGGAGAAGAAAAATGAATATGCCTCGAAACAAGACCATGGTGTCATTTCCTACCACGGGACACGGCCGTCCTTGATCCGTATCAATCCCCGCCCCTTTATTACTTTGAGACGAAGCGCATTGCCAACGACGCTTACCGAGCTCAGCGCCATGGCGGCGGCAATGACCGGCGGCAGTGTTGAGGCCGCCACTGGTGTATTGCCCGGTGTTGCCAATCGCAATATCTATCGCGAAACATCGCGTTTCAACCAGATTGTCACGCCAATACTATAGATCGGTGCCGGCAATCTCCTGCCACGCGGCGAAGACAACGAACCGGGCAGCAATAATTTGCAAGGAAATTCGGCTACTACAGGCTAGACGGTCGAGAAACCTTGCAGCCGTTACAAATCGCTCGGACCGGACGGCATCAAGGTCTGTGAATACGCCGCAGTGGTCGACTATCAACCCTTTGAACTCTTTGTCGGTGATCCCAGCAAAACGCGCCGAGGCATAGATGCCGTGGAACCGCTTGTCGGCGGATTCATCACGCTTGGGCATGATCCCGTTCCAAAAGTCGAGTGGCTCAGGGGAAAGGCGCCCACCGCTTCTCGTCTGGTGATGTGCAAGTTTCAAGTGAAAGGATGCGAGCCCCCTAAGCAGTGAGGCCACACTCTTAAGCACGAGCCGAGTCACAGTTTTGATCACCGATCCATACTACATGACGCCAGGCTAATAATACTGAGGTGTAACGTCGATATCACCCAGGGCTCATCCCGCAAGGCTGCCACACGTCTGGC
>JBKJQU010000264.1:0-4840 GCA_046594995.1 Aestuariivirga sp. | reverse complement strand
GGCGTTGCCGTCATCACCAGCACCATGATGCCATAGGCCAGCATGGCGGTGACGGCCGCCACGATGTAGCGCGGCTGTGATGCGATGACGGAAAGCGGGCGGCCCGTGGCCTTGCCGATTTCCTCCTTGTACGGAATATCGATGGCAAGCAGAATGACTGCACCAATGACCGCCAGCAGCGCCATGGCGAGCCATGTGCCAGCGAAAGTGACGGGCGCCAGAATATCGACCGTCGTCATCACCATCAGCGTGCCGAACAGTGCCGCCGCAATGCCACCCGTCATCACCCAGGAAATGGCCTTGGGGCGGAAGGCGGGGCTTGCGGTGTCGGCGGCGGCGAAACGGTAATACGAGGCGGAGGCCTGATAGATACCGATCATGAAACAACCGAGCAGGAACAGCCCGAAGCTGCGCTCGAATATGGCATAGGCTCCGACAAGCCCGCCAACGCCGCCCGCCAGCGCGCATGAAACAAAACCGGTGCGGCGGCCCACGCGCTTCATCATCATGGAAATCGGAAATGTCATCGTGGCCGTGCCGATGATCATCATCGACATAGGCAGCGTCGCCCATTCGGGGCCGGATGCCAGTTGCGAGCCCACAAGCCCCGCCGTCACCACCACCGCCGTCGTCACAGCACCATAGAGCGCCTGCGCGATGGCGAGGATCACCGCATTCTTGCGGGCCTTGGTGTCGTCAAATATTGCTGCGGCGGTCACGCCTTGAACTCGTCGGGCCGGCGCAGGCGCGCCAGCCGGTCAAGCACGCCATTGACGAAGCGAGGCTCTTCCTTGTCGAAGAAGGCATCCGCCACATCGACATATTCGCTGATCGCCACGCGGGCGGGAACTCTTGCCATGAACATCAGTTCGTAGGCACCCGCGCGCAGGATTGCACGCACCGTGGAGTCGAGCCGGTGCAACGGCCATGCCTTGTCGAGGATCTGGTCAACCTGCGGGTCGATGGCCTTCTGCTCGCGCACGACGCCGTCGACCACTTCGCGAAGGTGCTTGTAGTCGGCCTCGCCGCAATCGCCGTCGTCAAAGTTCTCGCCAACCGCGCGTGTTGAGAATTGCGCCAGGGTCTCGCCCACGTCGCTGCCGGAGATATCCATCTGGTACAGCGCCTGCACGGCGCCCAGCCTTGCGGCGGCGCGCTCCACGGGCTTTCCACGGCGTTTCTCGCTCACGATGCGGCCTTCTGGCCGTCGTCTTCAGCTTCAGCGGCAATGCGGCCCATCGCACGCTGAAAGCGGATCATGCTGAGCGCAGCGTCCGCGGCTCCGCCGCCCTTGTCCATCTCGTCCACCTTGGCGCGGGCCCAGGCCTGCGCCTCGTTTTCGCAGGTCAGGATGCCATTTCCGATGCAAAGGCCCTCGAGCGTCAGGTCCATGATGCCGCGGCTGCTTTCATTGGCAACGATATCGTAATGCGTGGTTTCGCCGCGCAGCACGCAGCCCAGCGCCACATAGCCGTGGTAGATGCCGGTTTCATGCGCCATGGCGATGGCGCCTGGAATCTCCAGCGCACCCGGAACGGCCATCCGCTCCCAGCTTGCCCCTGCCCGCTCGATTGCGGCAATGGCGCCCCTGCACAGCTCGTCGCAAAGCTCGTCATAGAAGCGCGCTTCGAGAATAAGGATATGTGCTTTGGTCGGTTCGGCGGGAGCCGCCTGCTTTTCAATTTTCATTTTGGCTTATACTCTGTAAGGCGCGCCACATAGCGCGCCAGCATGTCGATTTCAATGTTGACGGTCTGGCCCGCGCGCATTTCGCCCCATGTGGTGACATCCTGCGTGTGCGGAATGATGTTGACGCCGAAGCTGTTGCCATCGACCTCGTTGACGGTAAGCGATGTACCATCGATCGCGACAGAACCCTTTTGCGCAATAAATCGGGCAATGTCATGTGGCACCCTGAGGCCGAAGCGCTTCGAGTCACCCTCGGCTCTGATCGAGACGACTTCGCCCAGTCCATCGACATGGCCAGACACGATATGCCCGCCCAGTTCATCGCCGATCTTCAGCGCGCGCTCGAGGTTGATGCGGGTGCCTTGACGCCAGTTTCCGAGCGTCGTCTTCGACAGCGTCTCGGCAGAGGCCTGGATAGCGAACCAGTCCGGCCCCTTCCCGATCACGGTGAGGCAGCAGCCGTTGCAGGCAATGGAAGCGCCCATATCGACGGTTGACAGGTCATAACCGGTCACAATCTCGAAGCGCGTATCGCCTGCTTTCGATACAGCACGAATTGTGCCGATGCCGGTGATGATGCCGGTGAACATTTCAAGTCGTCCCTCATGCTGAGGTGCGCAATACGCGCCTCGAAGCATTGTTTCCGCTGGTCACCCTTCGAGACCCGGGTTTCAGCCAGGCTCCTCAGGGTGAGGGTGAATTGGAGGTGCTCTCATAGACCCTCAGCACATCGCTCCCAAGCCTTTCTTCTTCGCGAAGATCGAATGGCTGCAATGCCTGCTCCAGCGTCAGGCCTGCGAGCGCATCAACCCCCTGCCCGCCGATCATCACGTTCGAGCGGATCAGGTGAAGCTCGTCCACCAGTCCAGCTTCGAGGAAGCTTCGCGCCACGCGGGCACCACCTTCAACCATCAGCCGGTTGATGCCACGTCCGCCGAGTTCACCCAGCACATCCTGAACCGAGCCGCGCAGCACCTCGGCGCCATGGCGGGCAAGGTGGCAATCCGGTGGCATTTCTCCCTTGCGGCTCATCACGAATGGCCTCGGCGAGCGATGCTCCAGCCCCGGCAGCCTGCACGTCAACTCCGGGTCATCCGCCAGCACCGTGCCCATGCCCACCAGAATGGCATCGCATTGCGCGCGCAGCAGATGAACGCGCGCCTTGGCCTCAGGGCCTGAAATCGCGGTGCGTTCATCGGGCTTCGCCGCGATCTTGTGGTCAGCGGAAAATGCCATCTTCAGAATCACTTGGGGGCGCTTCTTCGTGATCCGCGTGAGGAAACCCGCAAGGTCTCGCCGGGCCTCGTCCGCCATCAGACCGCACTCGAATGCAATGCCAGCCTTTTGGAGAATGGCATGTCCACCGCCGGACACACGAGGGTCCGGGTCTTCGATTGCCGTCACCACGCGGGCAATTCCATCCCGCACCAGCGCCTCGGCGCAGGGGCCAGTCTGTCCGCGATGCGCGCAGGGTTCGAGCGTGACGTAGGCGGTGGCACCCCGCGCCGCCTCGCCGGCCATTTTCAAAGCTTCGGTTTCCGCATGCGGCCTGCCTTGGGTTTGGGTCCAGCCGACGCCCAGCAACCGGCCATCCTTTACGATTACGCAGCCCACATTGGGGTTTTCGGCGCTCGTGCCCAGCGCGCGCCGCCCGAGGCGCAGCGCATAGTCCATCCAGCGATTGTCGTCAGCTGTCACCGGTTTCGCCGTTGTCGTCCTCGCCGGAAAGTTCGCCCAGCAGTTCTTCGAAATCCTTGGCCTCGCGGAAATTCTTGTAAACGCTGGCAAAGCGCACGTAGGCCACATCGTCCAGCATCTTCAAGGCTTCCATGACGAGCTTGCCCACCGTCTCGGACCGGATCTCGCTCTCGCCCAGGCTTTCCAGCCGCCGCACAATGCCAGACACCATGCGCTCCACGCGCTCGGGATCCACCGGGCGTTTTCTCAGCGCCACCTGGATCGAGCGCATCATCTTGTCACGGTCGAATGGCACACGGCGGCCCGACTTCTTCACCACCATCAGTTCGCGAAGCTGTACGCGTTCGAATGTGGTGAAACGGCCCGAACAATCCGGGCAATAGCGCCGGCGGCGAATGGCTGTACCGTCCTCGGTGGGACGACTATCCTTCACCTGGGTTTCTTCGTTGGAACAGAACGGACAGCGCAAGTTTCAGAGACTCCCCCGGATCGACAGACGTTTCTTGCGGGGAATGGGTAGCCGGGTCAAGCCCGGCCGCCCGCTATCAACTCAATAGATCGGAAACTTCGCCGTCAGCGCCTTCACCTTCTTGGCCACGGCCTTCTCGACCTTGCCGTTGCCCTCTTCGCCATTGGTGGCGAGGCCATCCAGCACTTCGGTGATCAGCGTGCCGACCTGTTTGAACTCGGCAGCGCCAAAGCCTCGCGTCGTGCCCGCAGGCGTTCCGAGGCGGATACCGCTCGTCACCATGAAGGATGCAGGGTCAAACGGAATGCCGTTCTTGTTGCAGGTGATGTAGGCGCGGCCCAATGCGGCTTCCGCTGCCTTGCCGGTGACGCCCTTCTTGCGGAGATCAACCAGCATCAGGTGCGTGTCAGTGCCGCCGGAAACGAGGTCGCAGCCGCCATCCAGCATGGCTTGCGCCAGAACCTTGGCGTTATCGGCAACCGCCTTCGCATATTTCCTGAAGGCGGGCTTCAGTGCCTCGCCGAAGGCAACCGCCTTCGCCGCAATCACATGCTCCAGGGGTCCACCCTGCAGGCCGGGGAATACGGCGGAGTTGAACTTCTTGCCCAAATCGTCATTGCGGCTGAGGATCATGCCGCCGCGCGGGCCACGGAGCGTCTTGTGGGTCGTCGTCGTCACCACATCGGCGTATTCGAGCGGGTTCGGATGTACGCCGCCCGCCACGAGGCCGGCAAAATGCGCCATGTCCACCATGAGGATCGCACCCACCGAGCCGGCGATCTCGCGGAAGCGTTTGAAGTCGATGATGCGGGGATAGGCAGAGCCACCCGCGATGATCAATTTCGGCTTCACTTCAAGGGCTTGCTCGGCAAGCTTGTCATAATCGATGAGGTGGTTGTCCTCGCGCACCAAATAGGGCGCAACCTTGAACCACTTGCCCGACTGGTTGACGGGTGAGCCGTGTGTCAGGTGACCGCCGCAGGC